>NZ_JBEORU010000008.1:58604-204891 GCF_040302465.1 Micromonospora sp. NPDC126480 | reverse complement strand
TTCAGGATCGGGGTGATGTCGTTGATGGAGTTGGTGCCGGCCTCGGTGGTGCCCATCCGCTCGGCCATCTCGTGCTGGTCGATGTCCTTGCCCTGTACGGACAGGGCGTTGCGGGTGGCGGCCGGGCCGCAGTAGAAGAACGTGTCCTGCGCCTCGTAGTCCACGCGCAGTTCCCGCTCGCCCTTGCGGTCGGCCTGCACGGCAGGCTTGTCCAGGGTGGGGGCGGCGAACACGGCCGACGCGGGGGCGGCCACGGCGCCACCGGTGACGAGCACACCGGCGGTGGTCAGCACGGTCTTACGCAGCAGGTCGGTACGCATGATGATCGAAGCCCTTTCGCTCGGGGGTACGCGACCGGGGCAGGGGGATGCCCGTGGGTCGCGGTAGGAAAGGTGTGTCGCGAACGGACACAGCCCGGCAGGGGGGTGCTCGGGGGTCCGGGGAGATGTAACCGCCTCGGCTGCCGGGTCATTCCCGGTGGCCGGCCACCCCGGTGGGGGCGGGTCCTGCGGTCACGCCATGTACAACGACCCGGCCCACCCACCCATTCCGACCGGCGAGTGGCCCCGACCACGGGACGTCACACCCGGAACCGGACACCGGCCCCACCCGGCCCAGCGGAACCGGACACTCCGCCCAGCCGGCACCGTCCCGCACCCCACGGGTGGCGTGCCTGGCCGGCTGCGCGACAGGGCCCCCTCCCGAAGCCGGGAGGGGGCCCTGTCGGATGGTGCGTCAGCCGGCGATCATGCGCCGCAGCACGTACTGCAGGATGCCACCGTGCCGGTAGTAGTCCGCCTCACCCGGGGTGTCGATGCGGACCACCGCGTCGAACTCGATCCCGGTGTCGGTGGTGACCTTGACCGTACGCGGGGTCGCACCGTCGTTGAGCGCGGTGACCCCGGCGATCGAGATGGTCTCGGTGCCGGTCAGGCCCAGCGACTCGGCGGTCTCGCCGGCCGGGAACTGCAGCGGCAGGACGCCCATGCCGATCAGGTTCGAGCGGTGGATCCGCTCGTAGGACTCGGCGATGACGGCCTTGACGCCCAGCAGCATGGTGCCCTTGGCCGCCCAGTCCCGGGACGAACCCGAGCCGTACTCCTTGCCGGCGAGGACGATCAGCGGGATGCCCGCCTCCTGGTAGGCCACCGAGGCGTCGTAGATGCTTGTCTGCTCGCCGGTCAGGTGGTTGACCGTGAAGCCGCCCTCGACGCCGGGCACCAGCTGGTTGCGTAGCCGGATGTTGGCGAACGTGCCGCGGATCATCACCTCGTGGTTGCCCCGGCGCGAGCCGTACGAGTTGAACTCGTGCCGCGGCACGCCGTGCTCGGCGAGGTACTTCCCGGCCGGCGAGTCGGGCTTGATCGAGCCGGCGGGGGAGATGTGGTCGGTGGTGACCGAGTCGCCCAGCTTGGCCAGCACGCGGGCGCCGGCGATGTCGCCGACCGCCATCGGCTCCCGCTCCATGCCCTCGAAGTACGGGGGCTTGCGGACGTACGTCGACTCGCTCTCCCAGGCGAAGGTGTCCCCGGTCGGCGTCGGCAGCGACTGCCACCGCTCGTCGCCGGCGAACACGTCGGCGTAGGCCGAGCTGAAGCCACCGGCGCCGATCGCGGAGGCGATGACGTCCTGGATCTCGGCGCTGTTCGGCCAGATGTCCCGCAGGAACACCGGGTTGCCCTGGGCGTCCTCGCCGATCGGTTCGTTGGCCAGGTCGATGTCCATCGTGCCGGCGAGCGCGTACGCGACCACCAGCGGCGGGGACGCCAGGTAGTTCATCTTGACGTCGGGGTTGATCCGGCCCTCGAAGTTGCGGTTGCCGGAGAGCACCGAGACGACCGAGAGGTCGTTCTCGTTGACCGCCGCGGAGATCTCCTCCGGCAGCGGGCCGGAGTTGCCGATGCAGGTGGTGCAGCCGTAGCCGACCAGGTGGAAGCCGAGCTTCTCCAGGTAGGGCGTGAGACCGGCCCGCTCGTAGTAGTCCATGACCACCTTGGAGCCCGGGGCGAGGGTGGTCTTCACCCACGGCTTGCGGGACAGGCCCTTCTCCACCGCGTTGCGGGCCAGCAGGGCGGCGCCGATCATGACCTGCGGGTTCGAGGTGTTGGTGCAGGAGGTGATGGCGGCGATCACCACGGCGCCGTGGTCCAGCTCGAACTCGGCGCCGTCGGCCCCGGTGACCCGGACCGGGTTGGTGGCCCGCCCACCGGCGCCGACCGCGGCCGTCTCCAGGTCGCGCGGGGCGTCGGCCGGGTCGTCGACGCCGTTGGCGGGGGAGTCGCTGGCCGGGAACGACTCGGCGCTGGCCTCGTCGGCGTGCCCCACGACCCCGTACGGCTTCTCCTGCTGCGGCACGCCGGGCTTGCGGCCCGGGTCGCCGCCGGTCTCGTCGGCGGCCACGTAGTCCTTGAGCGCCGAGCGGAACAGCGTCTTGGCGCTGCCCAGCGGCACCCGGTCCTGCGGGCGCTTCGGGCCGGCGAGGGACGGCTCGATCGTGCTCAGGTCGAGCTCCAGGCGCTCGGAGTACTCCGGCTCGGCGTCCGGGTCGTGCCAGAGGCCCTGCTCCTTCGCGTACGCCTCGACGAGCGCGACCTGCTTCGGGTCGCGGCCGGTCAGCTCCAGGTAGCGGACGGTCTCGGCGTCGACCGGGAAGATCGCGACGGTGGAGCCGTACTCCGGGGACATGTTGCCGATGGTGGCCCGGTTGGCAAGCGGCACCGCGCTCACGCCCGGGCCGTAGAACTCGACGAACTTGCCGACGACACCGTGCTTGCGCAGCATCTCGGTGATGGTGAGCACCAGGTCGGTGGCGGTGGTGCCGGCCGGCATCTCGCCGGAGAGCTTGAAGCCGACGACCCGCGGGATGAGCATGCTGACCGGCTGGCCGAGCATGGCGGCCTCCGCCTCGATGCCGCCGACGCCCCAGCCGAGCACGCCCAGGCCGTTGACCATCGTGGTGTGCGAGTCGGTGCCGACGACCGTGTCCGGGTACGCCTGCATGACCCCGGACGACTCTGCGCGCGCCATCACCGTGCGGGCCAGGTACTCGATGTTGACCTGGTGCACGATGCCGGTGCCCGGTGGGACGACCTTGAACTCGTTGAACGCGGTCTGGCCCCAGCGCAGGAACTGGTAGCGCTCCTTGTTGCGCTCGTACTCCAGCTCGACGTTGCGCTGGAAGGCGTCCTCGCGACCGAACAGGTCGGCGATCACGGAGTGGTCGATGACCAGCTCGGCGGGGGCGAGCGGGTTGACCTTGGTGGGGTCACCGCCGAGGTCGCGGACCGCCTCGCGCATGGTGGCCAGGTCGACCACGCAGGGAACGCCGGTGAAGTCCTGCATCAGCACCCGGGCCGGGGTGAACTGGATCTCCACGCTCGGGTCCGCGGTCGGGTCCCACGCGCCGAGCTGCCGGATGTGGTCGACGGTGATGTTCGCGCCGTCCTCGGTCCGGAGCAGGTTCTCCAGGAGGATCTTCAGGCTGTAGGGGAGCCGTTCGTGGCCCTCCACCTTGCTGATCTTGAAAATCTCGTAGCTCGCGTCTCCGACGCGTAGCTGGGTCTTCGCACCGAAGGTGTCGAGGCTCGCCACGTCGTACTCCTTCACACCAGCGACCGTGAGTAGTCCTGAGCAGTCTGTCGCACCGGCGGGGGCGGTGCCGTGCTTAGGTGACACTTACCCGCCGCGGGTGCTCAACAAAACCGTACGTCCGTCTTGCTATTCCTGCAACCTCGTGCCATCGTTCGGGACGAGGAGGTGCTTCATGATCCACCATGTGCAGCTCGCCTGTCCGCGCGGCGCCGAGGACGCGACCCGGGCCTTCTACGTCGGGCTCCTCGGGCTGACCGAGAAGCCGAAACCGCCGGCGCTCGCCGCCCGTGGCGGATGCTGGTTCACCGGGTACGGCGCGGAGCTGCACCTCGGGGTCGAGGACGACTTCAGGCCGGCCCGCAAGGCGCACCCCGCGCTGGTGCGTGCCGACCTGGACGCCCTCGCCGAGCGGCTGGCCGCCGCCGGGTACCCGATCGCCTGGGGTGACGGCGAGCTGCCGGGCCTGCGCCGCTTCCACACCGAGGACGTGCACGGCAACCGCCTGGAGTTCCTCGCGTCGACCTGAGCCGAACCGCCGGCACTCGGCCAAGCGGGTAAGCTAAGGACTTAGCTAACCGAGGAGGTGGCGCCATGTCAGATGAGGCCGTGCATTACAACATGCATGACGCCAAGACCCATCTGTCGCGCATCATCGAACGGGTGGAACACGGCGAGGAGATCATCATCGACCGGGCGGGCACCCCCGTGGCGAAGGTCGTGCCGCTGGTGCGGCGGGTCAACCGCACCGCAGTTGGCTCCCTTGCCGGGCAACTGGACCTCTCAGGTGACTGGGACTCACCCCAGACCAACGCCGAGATCGCCGCCGACTTCGGCATCGGCGCATGACCCTGCTGCTGGACACGCACGTCGCGCTGTGGGCCATCGCAGGCGACGCGACGCTCGGCACCGACTTCCTCGACCGGCTACGCCACGAACCGGACATCTTCCTGTCCCCGGTCAGCCTGTGGGAGATCACCATCAAACAGAGCGCGGGGAAGCTCGTTGGACCTCCTGACCTCGTCGAGCGGGTAAGGGACATGGGCTTTCGTGAACTCCCGGTGACCCATGCCCACGCCATCGCCGCCGGCCGGCTGCCACCGCATCACCGCGATCCCTTCGACCGCATGCTGGTGGCACAGGCGCGCACCGAGGGTTTGACCCTGGTTTCCCGTGACGCGTCGATAGCGCTGTACGACGTGGACGTCCTGGAGGTCTGATCGAAACTGGAGGCGTTGGTGGCATCGGCCGGCAGGGGTGCCGAGCGCTGAACCCGAACCCTCTCGACCGGCCCGCGTCCGCAGTGTCCATCCCCCGAGGGGATGTGACGGCCCGGCGGCGGGTGACTCAGCGGTCGTCGGCGGGCGCGGTCGCCGCCTCCGCGTGCCGGTCGCGCAGCCGGGCCCGGATCTCCTCCGGGGTGTACGCCCGCCGCCGCCGCTCCGCCCGGGCGATGACCACACCGGACGCCGCCACGCCGGCCAGGCCGGCGAGCCCGAGCACCTTCCACCACCGCAACCGTCGCCGCATCGGCCTAGGGTAGACGGTCATGAGCGTGCACAGCGGCAAGCGCAGCGGAGCGGCGGCATGAGCCTCAGCCTGGACGAGGCCGTGGAGCTGACCCGGACCGGCGACGTCTGGGTGTTCCGCGGCCGCAGCGTGCCGGACCGGGCCATCCAGCTCACCACGAACAGCCCGGTCAACCACGTGGGGATGGCCGTGGTGCTGGACGACATGCCACCGCTGATGTGGCACGCCGAGCTGGGTCGTTCCCTGCCCGACCTGTGGTCCGGCACCCACCAGCGTGGTGTGCAGCTGCACGACCTGCGCGACGCGGTGTGCGTCTGGGCCAACCGGTACGGGCAGCGGGCCTGGCTGCGTCAGCTGGACCCGCCGGCGGACGCGGCGATGGAGAACGCGGTGCTGCGCACGGTCGCCCGCCTCGACGGCACGCCGTTTCCGTCCACCGCCCAGCTCGCCTGGCGGTGGCTGCGGGGCCGCGTGCCGGCGGTGCGGCTGCCCGGCGGGCGGAGGCTGGCGATCCCGGCCCGCCCGGAGGCCCGCAACGGCCGGGCGCCCGACGGCCCGGACGGCGTCGTGCCGGAGCACCGGCTGGAGACGGCGTACTGCGCGGAGGTCGTGGCGGTCACGTACGAGGCCATGGGGCTGCTGCCGCCCGGCCGCCGGCCGAACTGGTACGACCCGGGCCGGTTCTGGAGCGGGGACGACCTCGGCCTGGCCGGTGCGGCGCGGCTCGGCGCGGAGATCGAGGTGCGTGTGCCGGCGCGCTGAGGTTTGGGCCGGTGGCGCACCGGAAAAGTGCTCCTCCGTGACGGCTTACACCGACCTCGACGCCCTGACCGACTTCTTCGGCAGGTACGGCGCGGCGCTGACCGCCGGCGACGTGCCCGCCCTGGCCGGCTGCTACGCCCTGCCGGGCCTGGTCGTGTCGGACACCTACAGCTTCACGTTCGCCTCCCCGGCGGCGGTGGCGCTGTCCTTCGTGGGCGCCGCCCCCGACTACCAGGAGCGGGAGCTGGTCGCGGCGCACGCGACGATCGAGGACGTGCAGCCGGTGTCGGCGTTGCTGACCATGGTGGCGGTCGAGTGGGAGTTCCTCGACAGCCAGGGTCGCCGGGTACCCGGCGAGCGCTACCGCTACCTGCTGCGTACGACCGACGAGGGGCCGCTCATCTGCACCGTCGTCCGGACCGCGTGACCGTCGCGCCACCGGGATCCGGTCGGCGACCGGACGTCGCTCCGCCGGCCATCCGTTCGGCCGGTTCGGGGACCGCGCCGTTCCGTCCCCTGGCGGGGGGTGGCTAGGCTGCGCCTCGGCTCGACGAAAGGGAACCTCAATTGTCTGTGCGGCCAACCGGGGAGGCCGGCGGGCGGACCGCGTCGCGGCTGCTCGCGTCGTTCCCGTGGGTCGTCGTGTTCCTCGGCGTCGCGCTGCTGACGACGCTGCTCCTGGTGGCGCTGCTGTCCTTCCGCGGCCCGGAGCGGCAGGCGCTGCCCTCGGCGCCAGCGCCGTCGGTCCTGCTGCCGACGCCTCTTGCCGCGGCGACCCCCGCCGGGCCGCCCCCGACCAGTGCCACGCCCCGGCCCACCCGGTCGCGGGCCGCCACACCCACGCGTCCGGCACCCAGCCGGTCGGCCCGGCCGGACTCCGGGGCGTCGGCCACCGCCAGCGCTCAGCCGCTCGTCTCCGGCGCCGAGACCGGCGATCCGGCCGGGGGCGACGTCACCGCGCGGTACGCGGTGACCGACAGCGACACGGGCTCGTTCCGGGCCGAACTGCTCCTGGTCAACGCGGCGGACCGGCGCCGGGAGTGGCGCGTCGACCTGCAGTTCACGAGCGACGTCCACGGCGTCCGGGTCTACAGCGACTCCAGCATCTCGGTGTGGGGCGACGGGCACGGCCGGTACGTCCTGAGTGGTGACCTCCGCGGCGGGGAGCAGGAGTGGTTCTCGCTGCGGTTCCGCCGGGACGGCGGCGGTGACGAACCGATCCGGTGCACGGTCAACGGCGCCGAGTGCGTCATCCGGTGAGCGGCCGCCCGTCCGCCCGTCGGGCGCTCGTCGCCGCCGGTCGTTAGGCTTCCTCGACGGCTCGCTGAGGAGGGTCATGTCCGGCATGCGTCGCGCCCCGCGGTCGTCCCGCGTCACCGCCGCCGTCGCCTCCTCCCCGTGGATCGTGGTGGCCGCCGGGGTGGTCGTCATGATCGTGCTGCTGGTCGTCGCGGTCGGGGCGTACCGGGGGCGCAGTGGCGACGGCGTCGACACGCCGCTCGAACCGCCCGCCCCGCCGCTGCTCCTGCCCGAACCGTCGGCTCCGACCGGCAGCCCGGCGCCGAGCCCGAGCCGGCCGGTCCGGCCGGGGCTGTCGCCCCGCGCGTCCGTTCCGCCGACGACGGGCGTCGCGTCGCCTTCGGTCCCCACGCGGGCCGCCACCGCCACCGCTGGCGCGCCCAGCCCCGCGCCGCCGCCGCCGACCGGCATGACCGGCCGCTACCGGGTCGTGGACTCCTTCGACGGCGGCTTCATCGGCGAGGTGCTGATCCGTAACGCGACGGCGGACCGGCGCGGGTGGACGGTCCGGCTGGCCTACCCCGGCGGGCGCTTCGTGACGGCGTGGGTGGAGGGCGTCGAGCAGGGGACGGCGACCCCGTTCGACGGCGGCTTCACCTACCGCAGCGGGGTGGACGTCGCCCCGGGCGGCACCGCCACTCTGCGGTTCCACATGGAGCGGACGGACTTCCGCCCGACCTCCTGCACGGTTGACGGGCGGCCCTGCGACATCGGCTGACGTCCACGCCGGACACCCGGTGCCGGTCCGGATGACGAAAGGCTGACTGAAAGCAGACTGCTTTGTTGCGACTCTGTTTGCAAGGTATTGCAGAATGTTTCGGTAAGGGCTAGCGTGCGGGCGAATCAGCGACCAGAGGAAGGCCGTCGATGAAACCCCCGCCGATATCGCGCAAGGCTCTGCTGGCCCTCGTCTCGCTCCTCGCCCTCACTCTCGTCGGCGCGCCGGTCGCCGTACGTCAGCTGGGGGGCGACCCCCGCGACCCCTCGACCGGCGTCGCCGCCGGCACCGACGCGCTCGCCGCGGCCGGCGCCAAGCAGTGGGCGGCCGAGCCCTCCACCTCGGCCCTGCTCGCCGCGGCCGACAGCCGCGCCCGCGCCGAGCAGTTCTACTTCGTCCTGCCGGACCGCTTCGCCAACGGCGATCCGCGCAACGACCGGGGCGGACTCACCGGCGACCGCCTGAAGACCGGCCTGGACCCGGCGGACAAGGGCTTCTACCATGGCGGCGACCTCAAGGGCGTCATGGACCGGCTGGACTACATCCAGGGCCTGGGCACGACCGCGATCTGGCTCGCCCCGGTGTTCAAGAACCGGCCGGTTCAAGGCAAGGACGACGACGTCTCCGCCGGCTACCACGGCTACTGGATCACCGACTTCACCCAGGTCGACCCGCACTTCGGCAGCAACGACGACCTGAAGAAGCTGGTCCGGCTCGCGCACGGGCGCGGCCTGAAGGTCTACCTGGACATCATCGTCAACCACACCGCCGACGTCATCACGTACGCCGAGGACCGGTTCACCTACGTGGACAAGAAGACCGCGCCGTACCGGGACGCGCAGGGCCGCCCCTTCGAGGACCGCAACTACGCCGACGGCACCCGGGACTTCCCG
Organism: Micromonospora sp. NPDC126480; assembly: GCF_040302465.1. NCBI lineage: Bacteria > Bacillati > Actinomycetota > Actinomycetes > Micromonosporales > Micromonosporaceae > Micromonospora > Micromonospora sp. NPDC126480. The sequence goes on along the minus strand of NZ_JBEORU010000008.1, from coordinate 196,101 downwards.
GCGGTGAACACGAAGTCCTTCCCGTACACGCCGACGTTCGCCACCCCCGCGGACGCCAGGGTCAAGGTGCCGGCCTGGCTGAACGACCCGACGATGTACCACAACCGCGGCGACTCCACGTTCGTCGGCGAGAACGCCGAGTACGGCGACTTCTCGCGGCTCGACGACCTGTGGACCGAGCGTCCCGAGGTGGTCCGCGGCATGACGAAGATCTACTCCGACTGGGTCCGCGAGACCGGGGTCGACGGCTACCGCATCGACACCGTCAAGCACTCCAACCTGGAGTTCTGGCCGCAGTTCAGCCAGGGCGTCGAGCAGGCCGCCGACCGGGCGGGCAAGAAGGACTTCTTCATGTTCGGCGAGGTCTACAGCGCCGACCCGGAGATCACCTCGACGTACGTGCGCCGGGGCGGGCTGCCCGCCACCCTCGACTTCCCGTTCCAGGACGCGGCGCGCGGCTTCGTCGCCGGCGCCGGCTCCGCGAAGGCCCTCGCCGACGTGTACGCCCGCGACGACCTCTACCAGGCGCGGGACACCGACGCGAACCGGCTGACCACATTCCTCGGCAACCACGACATGGGCCGCATCGGCGCCTTCATCGCCAACGGGCAGACCGACGCCGCCACCCACCTGCGCCGCGCCCAACTCGCCCACGAGCTGATGTTCCTCACCCGCGGCCAACCGGTGATCTACTCCGGCGACGAGCAGGGCTTCACCGGCGCCGGCGGGGACAAGGACGCCCGGCAGGACATGTTCGCCTCGAAGACCGCGGACTACCTGGACGACGACCTGCTCGGCACCGACCGCACCCACGCCGTCGACCAGTACGACACGCGACACCCCCTGTACCGGACGGTCGCCGACCTGGCGAAGCTGCGCGCGGCGCACCCCGCGCTGCGCGACGGCGTCCAGGTCACCCGGTACGCGGCCGACGGACCCGGCGTCTTCGCCGCCTCCCGGGTCGACCCGAAGCAGCGCACGGAGTACGTCGTCGCCGTCAACAACGCCACCACCCCGCAGACTGTCACCGTGGACACCTGGTCGGCCGGCACCACCTTCGCCGGCGTCCACGGCGCCTCGGACGCGCCGGTGGCCGGCGCGGACGGCCGGCTCACGCTTACCGTTCCGGCCCTGTCGGCCGTCGCGTACCGCGCCGGCAGCCCGATCGCGCAGCCCGCGGCGAAGCCGACCGTGACGATCACGGCCCCGGAGGCCGGTGCCGCCGTCCCGACCCGCGTGCCCGTCACCGCCGAGGTGGCCGGAGACCCGCTCGCCACCGTGACGGTGGCCGCCCGGGTCGGCAGCGGCAAGTGGACGCTGCTCGGGTCGGCCGACCGGGCGCCCTACACCGTGCACCACGACCTGGCCGGTCTCGCCGGCGGCACGAAGATCGAGTACAAGGCCGTGGCGCGCGACGGCAAGGGGCGTACCGCCACCGCCCGCACCGCCGCCGTCGTCGGCACCCCCGAGCAGGGCCAGTCCCGCGACTGGCTGGTCGTGCACTACCAGCGGCCGGCCGGGGACTACGACGACTGGGGCCTGTACGCCTGGGGCGACATCGACCCGGCGTACGTGACGGAGTGGCCGAAGGGGCAGCCGTTCGCCGGCACCGACTCCTACGGCCGGTTCGCCTGGGTGAAGCTCAAGCCCGGCGCGAAGTCGGTGGGCTTCCTCGTCGTCGACCGCAACGGCACCAAGGACGTCGACCAGGACCGTACGGTCGACGTGACCCGGACCGGCGAGGTCTGGCTCAAGTCGGGCGACCCGACGATCCACCCGTCCCGGCAGGCGGCAACCGGCGAGCCGGACCCGCCCGTCGAGGAGGGGACGGCGATCCTGCACTACCGGCGGGCCGACGGCAACTACGACGGCTGGGGCCTGCACCTGTGGGACGGCGCGGCCAGCCCGACCGACTGGGCGAACCCGATGCCGCCGACGAGCGTCGACTCCTTCGGCGCGGTGTTCAAGGTGCCGCTCGCGGCCGGCGCCACCGGGCTGAGCTACATCATCCACAAGGGGGACGAGAAGGACCTGCCCGAGGACCAGCGGCTGGACTTCGCCGGCGGGGGCCGGGAGGTGTGGCTGCTCGCCGGGACCCGCGGCCGGCTGCTGCCGGCGGCCACCACCGGCACCGCCAAGGACCTCGACGTCACCAGGCAGAAGGCGCACTGGATCGACCGAGCCACCCTCGCCTGGCAGACCGGGCCGACCGACGGCAAGACGTACGCCCTGGTGGCCGCCCCGGCCGGCGGGGTGACCGTCGCCGACGGGGAACTGGCCGGGACGTACACGACGATCCCGCTGCGGGCGCAGCGCAACGGCCTGACCGAGGCGCAGCGCGACCGGTTCCCGCACCTGTGGGCGTACCAGGCCTTCACGCTGGACCGGACGCACCTGGCCAAGGTCCCGGCGGCGCTGCGGGGGCAACTCGTGGTGACCGAACGGGACGCCGGGGGCACCCTGCTGGCGGCCACCGGCGTGCAGATCCCGGGCGTGCTCGACGACGTCTACTCCGGGGCCATCCGGGCGCGGCTGGGCCCGACGTTCGCCGGCGGCGTGCCGACGCTCGCGGTGTGGGCCCCGACCGCCCGGACGGTGTCGGTGCAGCTCTTCGACACCCCCGCCGCGCAGCCGGAGACGGTACGGATGCGGCGCGACGACCGCACCGGCGTGTGGTCGGTCCGCGGATCCCGCTCCTGGACCGGCAAGTACTACCGCTACCGGGTCGAGGCCTGGCAGCCGGCGGCGCAGAAGGTCGTCACCGCGTCGGTGACCGACCCCTACTCGCTGGCCCTCGCGCCGGACTCCACGCACAGCCAGATCGTCGACCTGGCCGACCCGCGGCTCGCGCCGAAGGGCTGGGGCGACCTGCGCAAGCCGGCGGGCGTGCCCGCGACGAAGGTGCAGATCTCCGAGCTGTCGGTGCGGGACTTCTCCATCGCCGACACCAGCGTCCCGGCCGAGCGGCGTGGCACCTTCCTCGCCTTCACCGAACCCGGCACCGCGGGGATGAAGCACCTGCGAGGGCTCGCCGACGCCGGGGTCACCCACCTGCACCTGCTGCCGGCGTTCGACTTCGCCACGATCCCCGAGCGCCGGGCCGACCAGACGCAGCCCGCCTGTGACCTGGCGGGGCTGCCGCCGGACTCGGACCAGCAGCAGAAGTGCGTCGCCGCGGTGGCCGACACCGACGGCTACAACTGGGGGTACGACCCGCTGCACTACACCGTGCCGGAGGGCGGCTACGCCGTCGACCCGGCCGGCGCGCGGCGGACCACCGAGTTCCGCCAGATGGTCGCCGGGGTCAACGGGGCCGGGCTGCGGGTGGTGCTGGACGTCGTCTACAACCACACCTCCGCGGCGGGCACCGACCCGAAGTCGGTGCTGGACCAGATCGTGCCCGGCTACTACCACCGGCTGCTGGAGGACGGCACGGTCGCCAACTCCACCTGCTGCGCCAACACCGCCCCCGAACACGCCATGATGGGCAAGCTCGTGGTGGACTCCGTGGTCACCTGGGCGAAGGCGTACAAGGTGGACGGCTTCCGCTTCGACCTGATGGGTCACCACCCGAAGGCGAACATGCTCGCCGTGCGCGCCGCCCTGGACGAGCTGACCATCGCCCGCGACGGGGTGGACGGCCGGCGGATCCTGCTCTACGGCGAGGGCTGGAACTTCGGCGAGGTGGCGAACGACGCCCGGTTCGTCCAGGCCACTCAGGCGAACATGGCCGGCACCGGCATCGGCACCTTCAACGACCGGCTCCGCGACGCCGTACGCGGTGGGGGTCCGTTCGACGCCAACCCGCGCCACCAGGGCTTCGCCTCCGGCCTGTTCACCGACCCGAACGGGGACCCGGTCAACGGCTCGACCGCCGACCAGCGGGCCCAGCTGCTGCACCAGCACGACCTGATCAAGGTCGGCCTGACCGGCAACCTGCGCGACTACCGGTTCACCAACTCCGCGGGCGAGCAGGTCACCGGCCACCAGGTGGACTACAAGGGCGCGCCGGCCGGCTACACGGCCGCGCCGGGCGAGGCGGTCACGTACGTGGACGCGCACGACAACGAGATCCTGTACGACGCGCTGGCGTACAAGCTGCCGCAGGAGACGGCGGCGGTGGACCGGGCGCGGATGCAGGTGCTCGCGCTCGGCACCGTGGTGATGGGGCAGGGAACCGGTTTCGTCACCACCGGCACCGAGCGGCTGCGGTCCAAGTCGCTGGACCGCAACTCCTACAACTCGGGGGACTGGTTCAACCAGATCCGCTGGGACTGCACGCAGGGCAACGGGTTCGGCGCCGGGCTTCCGCCGGAGCAGGACAACAGGGACAAGTGGCCGTACGCGAAGCCCCTGCTGGCGGACCCGAGGCTGGTCCCGGACTGCGCGGCGGTCGACCTGACCGACGCCCGGTACGCGGAGCTGCTGAGGATCCGCGCCTCCTCACCGGTGTTCGGCCTGGCCAGCGCCGAGCAGGTGCAGAAGCGGGTGGCGTTCCCGCTCTCCGGCAAGGCGGAGACGCCCGGCGTGCTCACCATGACGCTCGACGGCCGGGGTCTGGACGGGCGCTGGAAGTCGGTGACGGTGATCTTCAACGCCACCCCGGAGACGGCGACGCAGCGGCTCACCGGGCTGCGCGGTGCGGACGTGACGCTGCACCCGGTGCTGCGGACCTCCGCCGACGAGGTGCTGCGCACGGCCTCGTTCGCGAAGTCGAGCGGCACGTTCACGGTGCCGGCGCGCAGCGTGGCGGTCTTCGTGCAGCGGTGACCGGCACACGGCGAGGACCGGCCCCCCACCGCTCGCGCGGTGGGGGGCCGGTCCGTTGTGAACGGTGACCGGTCGATCAGCCGAAGCAGTTCTCGATCGGGTCCGGGCTGCCCTTGCAGTTGGTCGGGTCGTTGCCCTTGATCGCGGACTTGTCGTCCACGTTCACCTTGCCGAGGAAGCTGAACACGCCACCCGGCTTGAACACGGCGGACTTGTTGTGCGACACCTTGGTGTCGTACAGGTCGACCTTGCCCAGGATGTTGAAGATGCCGCCCGCGACGAAACCGGCGAAGTTGCCGGAGATCGAGCTGTCGCGGAAGGTGACGGCGGCGAGGGCGTTGAAGACGCCGCCGCCGAGGATGCCGGCCTTGTTGTCCGTGATCTCGCTCTTCGCCACGTTGCCGATGGCGCCGAGCGCGAGGGCCAGGCCGCCGCCGGCGCCGCCGGTGGTGTTGTAGGAGACCTTGACCGCCTCCAGGTCGAGGTTGCTCTTGCCGGCCGCCGCGATGCCGCCACCGGCGAGGAGCGCGAAGTTCTTGGTGACCTTCGAGTACCTGACCGTGGTGTCGCCACCGATGTCGAGCAGGCCGCCGCCGAAGCCGAGGACCTCGTTGCCGGTGATCTCGGTCTTCTCGACCCAGACCGTGCCGGCCTCGATGTCGTGCCGGAAGATGAAGGCGGCTCCGTTGGCGATACCGCCACCGCCGATGAGGGCTCCGTTGTCCTTCACGGTGGACTCGGAGACCTTCAGCACGCCGGCGTTGAAGATGCCGCCCCCGTAGAAGAAGGCGTGGTTGTCGGCCACCGTGGTGTGGTGGAGGCTGGCCTTGCCGAAGTTGGCGAGGCCGCCGCCGACGCCACCGGACACGTTGTGCTCGATGTGGGTCTTCTCGAACTCGGCGGTGCCACCCGACTGCACCAGGACGCCGGCGCCGTCGTTGAGGTTGCCGTCCGGGAGGACCTGCGCCTCGGCGTCGGCCTTGGCCGCCTGGGCGGCCTTGAGCGCCGCGCCCTTCGGCTGGGCCTGGAGCAGCGGCAGGTACGCCTTGCCGGCCTCGGCCGCCTTGCCCGCCTCGACGGAGTTCGAGAACCGCGACCACACCGCCTCGGGCGTGTCACCCATCCGCTTGTTCTCGAGGGTCTTGCCGCCCTTGATGGTGAGTCCCTTGACCTTCAGGTGCCCGCCCCGGCCGACGTTGAGGATCCGGAAGAAGTCGGCCTGGGAGTCCCGGACGATCTTGGTGTCGTGACCCTTGAGCGTGATGCGCTCCTTGATCACCGGCAGACCGTTTCCGTAGTTGTCGGAGCGGGTCAGCTTGTAGGTGCAGTCCTTGGCGAGCTCCAGTACGCCGCCGTGGTTGTTGTTGGCGTAGATGATCGCCTGGATCAGCTTGTCGGAGTTGCAGGGCACCTCCTTCCCGCGTTCCTTGTCGTACCCCTTGTCGTCCCGCTTGCCCGCACGGTCCTCGCCGCGGTCCTTCTCCTTCGCGCGGTCCTCCTCGGCGGCCCGCTCGCCGTCCTTGGTGACCTGGGCCGTCGACCACGCCAGATCCTGGGCGCCGACCGCGCCGGCGCCGCTTGCGATGCCGACCGCCGCGATACTGACCACGCCGGTCAGGCCGGCGACGCCGCTGACGAGCCAGCGCTTGCGCCGCCGATTCGGCGTCGCCCCCGGCTCGGCGGCGTTGTTCTTAGCTAGGTAGTTGGACATCGGAGCTCTCTGCCCTCTCCTCGTACCAGACAGGGTCGCGACGCCACAGGCGAGCGTCCCCTGCTACAAATCGGTTGTAGCTCCCAGAAGCACCGTATGAGAATCATCCTCGCCTCGCGGGCATATCTGAAATAACCCCGCATTCGGTTCGCGTTCCGCCGAGTACGGCGCGGAGCGGTCGCGGTCGTACCATCCGGCCCGCGACCGCCCCTACCGGCCGGGACGGACGCTTACCGAGCCGAGCCGGCCCAGAGGGCGCGGACCCGCCCAGCGGGGACGACCCGCACCACGAGGGCCCCTCCGGCCACCGCAGCGGCTGGAGGAGCCCTCCCTCTATGTGGTGTCGCTCTCCGGGTATCAGCCGAAGCAGTTGTCCGGGATGACCGGGCTGCCCTGGCAGTTGGTGGGACGGTTGTCCTTCACGGCGGACTTCTTGTCGATCTTCACGCCGTCGTTGCTGGTCCAGATGCCGCCGGGCGGCTGGTCCGCGTAGTTGTGCGCGACCTTCGTCCGGACCAGCGTGGTCACTCCGCCCTGGTTGAAGATGCCGCCGCCCTGTGCCCCGGGGCCGGTCGCCCGGTTGGCGACGATCTCGGTGTCCTGCAGCGTGACGAACCCGATGAAGTTGCCCAGGCCGCCGCTGCTCTGCCGCGACTCGTTCTCCTTGATCAGGCTGTGCTCGATCACTGCGGTGGCCTGCTCCACGCCGACGCCCCCGACCAGGCCGTCGGTGAAGTTGCCGGCGACGAGGACCCGTTCCAGGTAGAGCTTGCCGGCGTCCTCGACGAAGATGCCGCCGACATCCTCGGTGCCGGTGTTGCCGTTGACCTGGCTCTGGGTCAGCGTGGTGGTGCCGTGGTTGTCGTACAGGCCGCCACCGACGCCGGCCCGGTTGTGGTCGATCTTGCTCTTCCACACCCAGACGGTGCCGCCTCCGCCGGTGAATCCGTTGGGCGCCGAGCCGTTGGCGATACCGCCGCCCGCGGCGCCGGCGCTGTTGTACTCGATCTTCGAATCCTCGACCCGCAGGACGCCGGCGTTGAAGACGCCGCCGCCGAAGACGGCCGCGCTGTTGCGCTCGACCGACGACTTGCGGATGTTCGTGGTGCCGTAGTTGGCGATGCCGCCGCCGTTCAGGCCGGCGTGGTTCTGCACGATCCAGCTGTGCTCGATGTCGGCCGTGCCGCCGCGCTGAACCAGGATGCCGGCCCCGTCGACGCTACCCAGCGGCGAGACAGTGGGTGCGATGTCCGGTGCTGGTGCCGGGGTCCCCTTCGGCGCGGCCGCCGCCGGCCCGCCGCCGGTCGCCGGTGCGGGAGACACCTCGGGTGCGGCCGTTGCCGCCGGTCGGGGCGCGGCCAGCGCCGGCCTGGTCACAGGTGCCGACGCGGCGGTGGTCGCGCCGGAGGGCGCGAGACCGGCCGTCGGCGGCGGGACCATCTTCCGGGCCTCGGTCTGGCCGCCCTTGACGGTCACGTGCTTCAGCGTCAGGTGGCCGCCCCGGCCGACGTTGAGGATCCGGAAGTAGTCGGCCGTCGCGGCCCGGACGATCCTGGTGTCGTGGCCCTTGAGGACGACCGACTCCTTGATCACCGGCAGGCCGTTGCCGTGCTCGGAGCGGGTCAGCTCGTACGTGCAGCCCTTGGCCAGTTCAAGCACGCCGCCCCCGGTCTCGTTGGCGTGCACGATCGCCTGGATCAACTTGTCCGTGTGGCAGGGCACGTCCTTCGCCTTGCCCTTGTGGTCACGACGGTCGTCCTTGCCGCGCCGGTCGTCACCGGACCGGTCGTCCTCGCCCTTGCTGTCCTTGCCCATCCCGCCGGCGTCGTCGGCCGGGCCGGCGTCGCTGACGTTCTGCCGCGCGTTGGCCTGCGCGTCCGACCGCGGTGTGCCGGGTGAGTCGTCGCGGGCGGCGACGCCACCCAGGGCGGCCAGTCCGACGATGCCGGTGATCCCGGCAACGCCGGCGGCGACCCAGAGTTTCCGCCGCCCCTGGTTCGGCGGGCCGGAGTCGGCCACGCCGTCAGGAGTCGCTACGTCATCAGACATCAGAGCTTTCCGCCCTTTCAGCTACCGAAGAAGGTCGCACCAGCAGAAGCCGGGCGACCAGCCACAAATCGGTTGCAGCTTCTGATGCCCACCGTATGAGAAGGATCCTCGCGACGAGGATATATCCGAAAAAACCCCGCATTGGCGGGCAGCGTGACCATCCCCGCCTAAGCGTGCCGAGCGGTAGATAAAGCCGCTTCACCAGCGCAAACACCGCCGCCCGACCCGCCGGCATCGTGCCCGTGAACAGAACGCGGCCCGGCCGGACGTCGGTCCGGACGGGCCGCGGTGCGGTCAGACCCAGGTCAGCCGGGCAGGCGCGGACCCGCCTCGCGCTGCTCGGCCAGCCAGCGCTCCACGTCGTCGGCCGTGCGCGGCAGCCCGGCGGACAGGTTCACCGCGCCGGTCGCGGTGACCAGCACGTCGTCCTCGATCCGGAAGCCGATGCCGCGCAGCTCCTCCGGGACCAGCTCGTCCTCGGGCTGGAAGTACAGGCCCGGTTCCACGGTGAGCACGTAGCCCTCGCCCAGCGAGCCGTCCCGGTACATCTCCTTGCGCGCGTTCGAGCAGTCGTGCACGTCGATGCCGAGCATGTGCCCGAAACCGTGCAGCGTCCAGCGCCGGTAGACGGTCGACTTCTCGTCCATCGCCTCGTCCACGCTCACCGGCAGCAGACCCAGGTCCGCCAGCCCTTCGGCGAGCACCCGCATGCAGGTCAGGTGCACGTCCTTGAACTTCACGCCGGGCTCGATGACGTCGATGCCGGCCTGCTGCGAGGCGTACACGATGTCGTAGACCTGCCGCTGCAGCGGCGTGAACCGGCCGTTCACCGGGAGCACCCGGGTGACGTCCGCGGTGTAGAGGTTGCGGTTCTCCACGCCCATGTCCATGAGCAACAGCTCACCCGGGCGGGTGCTGCCGTGGTTGTGGACCCAGTGCAGGATCGTCGCGTGCTCGCCGGCCCCGACGATCGAGCTGTAGCCGACGTCGTTGCCGTCGTGCCGGGCGCGCAGCGCGAAGATCCCCTCCAGCAGCCGCTCGGACACTGCCCGGTCGGCCGGCAGCGCGCGGGCCACGTCCTCGAAGCCACGGACGGTGGCGTCGATCGCGTCCTGGAGCTGGGCGATCTCCCACTCGTCCTTGACCAGCTTCAGCTCCGAGACAGCGATGGCCAGCTCCCGGTCCCGGGCCGGCTGCCCCTCCTCGCGGGGCCCGTCGTAGGGACGTACCGCCGCGTCGACCCGGGTGTCGAAGCCGCGCAGCACCCGCGTCCGGGCCGGCGCGAGGTCGGCCAGCGCCGCCTCCAGCTCGGTGAGGTCGGCGGTCGGCAGGCCCAACTCGGCCGACTTCTCCGCGAGGGTGTGCCGCCGGCCGACCCACAGCTCGCCGTGCCGGCTGCGGAAGAACTCGTCGGTCAGCCGCGACGAGCGGGGCCGCATGTAGAGGACGGCGTCGTGGCCAGACCCGTTCGGCCGCAGCACGAGCACGCTGTCCGGGTCGTAGTCACCGGTCAGGTACGCGAAGTCGCTGCCGGGCCGGAACCGGTGGTCGGTGTCGTTCGCGCGTACCTTCTCACCGCCGGTGGGAATCACCAGGGTCTCGCCCGGGAAGGCCGCGGAGAGCGCGGCGCGGCGCTTGGCGTAGTTGGGCACCTCCGGGCGCGGACCCACCGGCAGGGTCGTGTCCCGCCAGCCCTGCCGCATGAACGCCAGGAACGCCTCCGGGAAGTCCGGGTCGTGCGACTCGGTGCCGTCCGCCGGCTTGCTGTCGGTGCGCTCCTCGGTCATGGTCCCGCTCCCTTCGCGTCATTGCTGGCCCCGACGGTACCGCGCGCCGGGGCCGGCGTGAGTCCGCCGGTGGTCCGCCCGGTTCCCCGGACGGCCGCAACGGCCGTCCGGGACGCGTGGAAAGATGACCACCATGTGCGGACTCCTGGCCTTCTTCAGCGCGCGCGGCGACGCCGCGGCCCACCGCGACCACATCGCCGGGGCGTTGGAATGCCTGCACCACCGCGGCCCCGACGAGACCGGGGTCGAGGTGGTCGGCGACGCGTCCGGCCGGTACGCGGACGGGGTGTTCGCCCACAAGCGGCTGGCGATCATCGACGTGGCCTCCAGCCACGAGCCGCTGCCCTACGCGAACGGGCGCTACCTGCTGACGTTCAACGGCGAGATCTACAACTACATCGAGCTGCGCGAGGAACTGGCCCGGGAGTTCGGGGCGCAGTTCGCCACCGCCGGGGACGGCGAGGTGATCGTCGCCGGCTACCACTACTGGGGCGAGCAGGTGCTCACCCGGCTGCGTGGCATGTTCGCGTTCGTCATCTGGGACCGGCAGGAGCGGCGCGCCTTCGGCGGCCGCGACTACTTCGGCATCAAGCCGCTGCACTACCTGGAGACCGCCGACGGCCTCTACCTCGCCTCCGAGAAGAAGGCGCTGCTGCCGTTCGCGCCGGCCAACTACGCCGGTGACGCCGGCATCGACACGGCCAACCTGAGCCACTACCTGACCCTCCAGTACGTGCCGGAGCCGGGCACGCTGCACCAGGGGATCCGCCGGATCGGCTCGGGCGAGTACCTGACCTGGACGCCCGGCGGGCGGATCGAGGTCCGCCGGTGGTACCGGCCGGTGTTCCGGCCCGCGCCGGTGGCCGACGAGCAGAAGCTCTACCACGAGATCCGGGAGACGCTGCGGGAGAGCGTCCGGATGCACATGCGCTCCGACGTCCCGGTCGGCTCGTTCCTGTCCAGCGGCATCGACTCCACCGCGGTGGTCGCCCTGGCCCGCGACTTCAACCCGAACATCCTGACCTTCACGGTCGGCTACGACGTCCCCGGCTACTCGGAGATCGACGTCGCCCAGGAGTCGGCCCGCCATCTCGACGTGACCACCATCCCGACCAAGATCGGGCCGCAGGACATGATCGAGGCGCTGCCGAAGATCGTCTGGCACCTGGACGACCCGGTCGCCGACCCGGCGCTGGTGCCGCTGTACTTCGTCGCGAAGAAGGCCGCCGAGCACGTCACCGTGGTGCTCTCCGGCGAGGGCGCCGACGAGTTCTTCGGCGGGTACACCATCTACCGGGAGCCGCTGTCGCTGAGCACGGTCAACGGCCTGCCGGGCGGGGTGCAGAAGGGCCTGCGGGCGGTGTCGAAGGCGATTCCCCAGGGCGTCAAGGGCAAGAGCTTCCTCGAGCGCGGCACCACGCCGATCGAGGAGCGCTACTACGGCAACGCCCGGATGTTCACCGAGGAGGAGAAGCAGCACCTGCTGCGCCGCTACGACCCGTCGGTGCGCTACACCGACGTCACCGCCCCGATCTACGCCGAGTGCACCGAGCTGGACGACGTCACCAAGATGCAGTACGTCGACCTCTACACCTGGCTGCGCGGGGACATCCTGGTCAAGGCCGACCGGATCTCGATGGCGCACTCGCTGGAGGTGCGGGTGCCGTTCCTCGACCGCGAGGTGTTCGAGGTGGCGTCGAAGATCCCGGTGGACCTGAAGCTCCCGCCGCGCTCCGACGCCACCAAGTACGCGATGCGTCAGGCGCTGCAGGGCGTGGTGCCCCCGGCCATCGTCAACCGGAAGAAGCTGGGCTTCCCGACCCCGACCCGGGTCTGGCTGCGCGGCGAGATGTACGAGTGGGCCCGGCACGTGCTGGCCACCTCCGGCGCCGGTGACCTGCTCGACCTGTCGTACGCGCTGCGGCTGCTGGAGGAGCACAAGCGGGAGGAGGCCGACCACTCCCGCAAGGTCTGGACGGTGCTCATCTTCTGCATCTGGCACGCGATCTTCGTGGCCAAGACCCTCGACCCGGGCATCCAGCGCAACCAGTCGGCCCTGCTGACCAAGCCGGTCGTCGGCAGCATGGTCCGCTGAGGTGCAAGGAAGGGCCCCCTGTTAACGCCTGGCGTATAGCAGGGGGCCCCTCTTAACACGCCGCGGTCAGCGGCCGGTGCAGGTCACCGTGGGCAGCGTGTTGGTGCCGCTGGTGTTCGCGAGGAAGCCGAAAGTTGTCGTCCCCTCGGGTGCCAGCGTGCCGTTGTACGACGCGTTCGTCACCGTCACCGACGATCCGGATCCGCTGTGCGTGCCGTTCCAGACCTGGGTGATCGACTGACCGCTCGGCCAGGTCCAGTTCGCCGTCCACCCGGACCAGGTCGAGCTGGTGTGATTCATGATGGTGACTTCGCCCTGGAACCCGCCAGACCACGAGTTGACCACCTTGTAGACCGCCATGCAGTCACCGCTGTGCGGCGGCGGCGTGGTCGGGTTCGGCGGCGGGGTCGTGGGGTTCGGCGGCGGGGTGGTCGGGTTGGGCGGGGGAGTGGTGGGGTTCGGCGGCGGCGTGGTGCCACCGGAGCCGATGCCGGTCACCTCGCCGTTGCCACCGTCGAACGTCACGTCCGAGCAGCCGAAGAAGTTCTCCTGGCTGTCCGAGCGGACCCAGCGCGAGTAGATGATGTGCCGGCCGCTCTTGTTGGCCGGCAGCGTACCCGTGAAGTAGTAGTGCCCGTCGTTGGTGCCGACCGCGCCGCGCTGCGGCGGGTTGGTGACGGTCAGGAAGGGCTGCTCCTCTAGGTCGCTCCAGGCCAGCGGCCGGGTCGGGCTCCAGCTGTTCTTCGTGACGTAGAAGTAGAACGTGCCCGGGTGGTGCGCCCAGTTGCTGTACCGGAACTCCATGGTCCGGCCGGCGGTCAGATGCGTCAGCGGCCAGTCGTTGCGGGCGAGGTCGTAGCCGCGGAAGCCGGTGTTGCCGCCGCTGCACAGCTGGCCGTCGGGGACGAAGCCGACCGTCCGGCCACCGGCGTCCGAACGCAGCACGCTGAACCAGTTGTAGAGCGAGTTCGCCCCGCTCTGGGCGACCGCGGCGGAGCAGGCGGGGTTGTTCGGCCGGATCTCGCCGGTGGCGGTCAGGCCGTCCTTCCAGCACAGGAAGGTGCGGCTGCCGGGGGTCATCGCGGCGCCGTGCGCCGCTGCCGGTTCGGGCCCGGCGGTGAGCGTCACGGCGCCCACGAGGAGGGTCGCGGCCGCGGTGAGCAGCGCGGCCGTTCTGGAACGGTAGGACACGGGGACTCCTGACTCGCGGGGCGCCGAGCACCCCGCGGGTGACGCGCGCGGGGCGGCGTCCGGCCAGCCCCGCTGCGACGAGCGGTCACGACGGTCGGCGGCGTGCGCGGGAGAGGAGGGCACGCGCGCCCTACGGTCCGTCGCTGCGGACCGGTGCCCTCGCGTGAATGCCCGTGCCGGCGGCGCGGCAGCCCACCCGCCGCTCGGCAGGAGCAATCCCATCACGGTACGACGCCCCGACGCAATAGCCGTTGCTCGATGTGCCGATCGCGGCGCACCTGCGGCGCACCTGTTAAGAAGGGGCCCTTCCTCTACCGGAGGCGTTAACAAGGGGCCCTTCCTTGCAAGCGGTTACGGTGTCTGCATGGGATACGCGGTGGTGCTGGGCGAGGCGCTCGTCGACCTTCTCGACACCGAGTACGACGGCGAGCCGGTCTACCGGCAGGCGGTCGGCGGCGGGCCGCTCAACGTGGCGGTCGGGGTGGCCCGGCTCGGCGGCGGCGCGGAGTTCGTCGGCTCGCTGGGGGACGACGCCCTCGCCACCCGCCTCCGGAATTTCCTCGCCGGCGCCGGTGTCGGGCTGGCCGGGGCGGTCACCGTCCCGGCGCCGACCGCCCTGGCGGTGGCCACCTACACCGGGCCCGAGCCGGACTTCCGCTTCTACGGCGAGCCCCGCTCGTACGCGCTGCTCACCGCCGACGACCTGGACGCCGACCTGATCGCCGGCGCCGACGTGCTCTACTGCGGGTCGATCGTCCTGCTGCACCCGGCGACGCTGGCCGCTGCCCGCCGGGCCTGGTCCCTCGCCACCGGCCTGCGGGTGTTCGACCCGAACGTCCGCCCCCGCCTGCTCGACGGCCCGCAGGCACTGGACGGTCTGCGGGCGGTGGTGGCCGAGTTCGCCGCCGGCGCCCACCTGGTCAAGCTGAGCAGCGCCGACGCCAAGCTGCTGTACCCGCGCGAGCCGGTCGAGGGCGTCGCCGCGTACCTGCGCGAACTCGGCGCCGCCACCGTCGTGGTCACCCTCGGCGCCGACGGCGCGGTGGTCGCCCCCGCCGGTGGCGATCCGGTCCGCGTACCCGCGCCCAAGGTCAGCGCCGTGGACGCGACCGGGGCCGGCGACTCGGTGATGGCGGCGCTGATCGCGGACCTGCTCGCCGACGGCGAGCCGGTGCAGCCGGCCGGGTGGCACGAGCGGGTCGCGTACGCGCTGCGCGTCGCCGGGCTGGTCTGCGAGTCGCCGGGCGGCGCCACCGCCATGCCCAGCCGGGCCGAGGTGCTCCGCCGCTTCGCCGGCTGACCGGGCCGGCTGTAGAGCTTCGCCGGTTGACCGGGCCCGGGCTGTAGAGCTTTACCGGCCGTCGACGGTGGAGCGTGCGCCGGTCGGGTTCAGGAGCGGCCGGGACGGGCCAGGGTGAGCACGGCGGCGAGGGACAGCGCGGCCGAGGCCGCCAGTACCGCCGCCATCGGCGCGGCGCTGCCCTCGCCGCCCAGCCCGACCAGCGGCGCGGCCAGTGACCCGATCACGGACTGAAGGGCACCCATCAACGCGGCCGCGGTGCCGGCGTGGTGGGCGTGCCGGTCCCGGGCGAGGGCGGTGCTGTTCGGCATCACCATGCCGAGCGAACCGACGAAGACCAGGAGCGCCGCCGCGACGACCACCAGGCCGCCGGTGAGCGCCCCGCCCGCGGCGCACGCCAGGGCCAGCACGGCGTACGCTCCGAGGCCGACAAGCGCCGGCTGGCGCCGCCTCCACCGGTCGCTGAGCGGGCCGGTGACGAACTGCCCGGCGGCCAGCCCGATGAGGCATGTGGTCAGGGAGAGCTGGATCTGTGCCTGGCCGGCGCCGAGGCCACGGGTCCCACCCACCCCACCCCACCTCCGCGATCTTGCACCTTCTGCCCCGACGAACCGGGACGTAGGGCGCATAACGAGGGCCGAAAGTGCAAGATCGGCGGGGTGGGTGGGTCGGGGTGGGTGGGTCGGGGTGGGGGAGGGGGAGGGCCGCGAGTGGGTGGGATCAGAGGGTGTTGTCGAGGGCGGCGTAGCCACGGCGGGCGGCGACCAGGGCGGGGCGCGCGCCGAAGGGGGCCTCCGCCGCCACGCGCTCCGGGGGCGCACCGCCGGTGTGACCGGCGCGGATCAGCCACGCCAGGTCGCTGAGCTGGGCGTGCTGGGCGCGTACGAAGTCGGCGTCCACCACGTCGCCGTGCCCGGGGACCACCACCGTGGCCGGCGTGGTCATCCGCAGCAGCTCGGCGACCGCCTCCGGCCACAGCAGTGGGTACGACTCCTCGAACGCCGGCGGCCCGCTCTGCTCCACGAGATCACCGACGACCAGCACGTCGACGTCGGGCACGTGCACCACCAGGTCGCCGGCGGTGTGTCCCCGGCCCGGGTGCCGCAGGACCACCCGCCGTCCACCGACGTCGAGCACCTCCTCCGTGTGCACCGTGTGGGTCGGCGCCAGCAGCTCGGTGCGGGCGAGCTCGGCGGCGAGGGCGGGCAGCTCCTCGCGCACCTCCTCGTACGCCTCCCGGCGCAGCCGGTCCGGGTCGCGCATGGCGGCGGCGGCCAGCTCGTGCGCGTACACCGGGCGGGGCGGATCACCGGCCAGCGTCGCGTTGCCGAAGCAGTGGTCGAAATGGTGGTGGGTGTTCACCACCGTCCACGGGTGGGCGGTGACCGCCCGGGCCGCCTCGGCCAGCTCGGCCGCCTGGCCGGCGGTGGAGAGGGTGTCGACGAGCAGGGCCTCGCCGTCGCCGACGACAAGCGTGACGTTCACCCGCAGCAGCGGCTCGCACAGCACGTGGACCCGGTCGGCGACCTCGACGAAGCGACCGCTCATGACGACCGGGCGGCGCGCTCCACGAAGCGCTGCCGGTCGACGAGCAGCCGCTCCACCCGACCCTCGGCGACGGTGGCGTCGCCCTCGGTGACGGAGACCTCGAACAGCAGCCGCCGGCCGTCGACCTTCGCCAACCGGGCCCGCGCCACCACCGTGCCGCCGACCGGGGTGGCGGCCCGGTGGTCCAGCTCGACCCGCACCCCGACGGTCGTCGAGCCGCTCGGCATCCGGGTGGCGGTTGCCGCGACCGTGGCCGCCTCGGTCAGCGCGAGGACCCGCGGCGTGCCCAGCACCGGCACGTCGCCGGAGCCGACGGCCTGGGCGGTGTCGGCGTCGGTGACGGTCAGCTCGACCCGGGCGGTCAACCCCGGCGCGAAGGGCTGCTCCTGCATGGCCACAGCCTAAGTGCTCCGCCACCGGCCGGCCACGCCTGCGCGGAACCCGTCCGCTGACCTGCCGGGTTGGTCCTCCGTCCGCCGCCGCGACGACCGCCGTTAACCTTGACCGCGATGTCTGTCGCGACCGACCCCCAGTCCCCCGCCCCGACCGGCCCGTCGCCGGTGGTCGACGGCGGCCGCCGCCGCGTGGTCGCGATGACCGTCTGGGGTGTCGCCTTCGTCGCCGGCTGGCTCGCCATCGGCCTCCCCACCGACCCGGCGTACGCGTTCCTGTGGATCTGGGCGGGCACCGTCGCCTGGAACTCGGCCCGGCCGTGGCGCAGCCACCTGCGCTTCGCCCGGGACTGGCTGCCGGTCGTGTTGCTGCTGATCGTCTACAACCTGTCCCGCGGCTTCGCCGACAACGGGGCGGTTCCGCACGCGTACGAGCTGATCGTCGCCGACCGGGTCATGTTCGGCTGGGCCACCGGCGGGCAGGTGCCCACGGTCTGGCTGCAGCAGCACCTCTACCAGCCGGAGGTGCGCTGGTGGGACGTGCTGGCGAGCTGGGTGTACTTCTCGCACTTCGTGGTGGCGCTGGCGGCCGCGGCGGTGCTGTGGATGCGGGACCGGGGGCGGTGGGCGGCCTTCATGCGCCGCTGGGGGTTCCTCTGCGCCACCGGCCTCGTGACGTACTTCCTCTACCCGGCGGCCCCGCCCTGGTGGGCGGCGCAGAACGGGCTGCTGGAGGAGGTCGCCCGGATCTCCACCCGGGGGTGGAAGGCGTTCGGGCTGCACGGCGCGGGCAACCTGCTCAACGCCGGCCAGATCGCGTCCAACCCGGTCGCCGCGATGCCGTCGCTGCACACCGCGTTCGCCCTGTTCGTGGTGCTGTTCTTCCTCCGCGCCACCCGGAAGCGATGGTGGCCGCTGCTGCTCGCGTACCCCCTCGCGATGACGTTCACCCTGGTCTACTGCGGCGAGCACTACGTGATCGACGTCCTGGTCGGCTGGGCGTACGTCGGGATGACCTTCCTCGTGGTCGGCCTGGCCGAGCGCTGGTGGGCGGCCCGGCGCGCGCGGCGTGCCCCGGACCGGTCGGCGGGCGAGCAGAGCCCCGCGCCGACGGACGACAAGGTGCCCGCCGGCCGCTGACCGGCGTCCGCCGGACGGGCCGCCGGGCTCAGCCCGCCCGCCGGGCGGCGTGCGAGCGGGCGGTCAGGTCCGCCGCCAGGGCCCAGGCCTCGGCCACGTCCCGGTCGTGCGCGGCGGCGCCGGCGCCGCCGGCCGTGTCGGCGTGCACCGTCGCCAGTCCCAGCCGCCGCTGCGCCGGTCCCTGCACGACCCGCACGCTCTGGATCCGGGCGTACGGCACGACGACCACCTGGCGGGTGAGCAGGCCGGAGCGGACGGCGAACACCCGCTCGTGCAGCCCCGCGCCGAGTACCCGGCGGCTGAGCGGGTTGAGCCAGCGGGCGCGGGCCGGCGGCCTGGCCAGTGGCAGCTCGCCGAGGCGTACGCCGGGCAGCACCTCGCCGAGGATCGCCTCGGCGGTGGGCAGGTCGCCGACCGGGAGCAGCCGGTCCGGGCGGTTGCGCTCGTCGGCCTCGCCCGCCGAGTAGCCGGCGACCTCCAGCCGCAGCCGCAGCCACCCCTTCATCCGCCAGAGCAGCGGCCAGGTCGCGCGGACCGTCTGCACCCGGTGCAGCGGCACGGTCTGCGCCCGGGTCTCCAGGAGCCCGTTGCGTACGCGCAGGGTGTCGGCGTCGCGGGCCAGCCGGAAGTTCCAGTCGTCGAGCACCCGGCGGATCGGTTGCAGCAGCACGCCGGCCATGGCGGTCAGCGTGCTCGCCACCGCGATGAACGACCAGGAGCCCTCGGTGAGGAACTGCGCCGCGACGAACGCCACACCGAACGGGATCAGGAACGCCTGCGGGGTGAGCAGCTGGCTGAGCAGCAGGTCCTCGTTGCGTACGGCGTGCAGCGGCTGGCCGGGCGGTGTGGCGGCCCCGGCCGGCACCGCGGCGGCGCCGGGCTCCGGGGCGGTACCGGGTGCCGGTGTGGCGGCCGGCGCCCGGCCGGCCAGGGCGAGCAGGCGTTGCCGCAGGGTGTTCGCGTCCGCCACGCTCAGGTAGGCCAGCGGCGCCTCGGTCTTGCCGCCACCGACCACCTCCAGCCGCAGCTCGGCCAGCCCGGTGAGCTGCGCGAGCAGCGGCCGGACCACTTCCACGGCCTGAAGTCGTTCCAGCGGGATGGCCCGGGTGCGCCGCCAGAGCAGGCCCTCGTACACCCGCAGCTCGCGGCCGACCACGTGGTAGCCGGTGTAGTACCAGCTGACCACGGCGAGCACGGTGGCCCCGAGCGCGAGCAGCGCCGCCAGCACCGCGAACCAGCCGAAGCCCACCCGGCCCAGCGTCGACCAGGAGAGTCCGGCGATGATCACGACCAGCGACTTGGCGCCGTGCAGCGCGGGGGAGAGCGGGTGCAGCCGCTGGCGGGGCTCGCTGTCACCGGGTGATCCGCCCGGTGCCGGCGGGTGGGGCGCACCGTACGGATACGCCGCACCGTACGGGTACCCCGGCGCGCCGGGATGCGGTGGCGGGTACGGCGCGCCGGGGTGCGGTGGCGGGTACGGCGCGCCGGGATGCGGTGGTGGGTACGGCTGCGGGGGCGAGGCGAGGTGCGGCGGATGCGCCCCGGCGGGCGGGTACGTGCCGGGGTGCGGCTCCGGTGCGGGCGGCCGGACCTCCTCCGGGCCCCGCGCGGCCGGGTCGCTCACAAGCCCTCCGCCCGGTCGCGGCCGAGCGCGGTGAGCCGGTCCCGCAGCCGGGACGCCTCCGCGGGGCGCAGCCCCGGCACCCGGGCGTCGCTGGCCGCCGCGGCGGTGTGCAACTGAACGGTGGCCAGGTCGAACGCCCGCTCCAGCGGGCCGGCGCTGACATCGACGAACTGCATCCGCGAGTACGGGACGATGGACAGCCGCCGGATCAGCAGGCCGTGACGGACCAGCAGGTCGTCCTCGCGCTCGGCGTACCCCCACGCGTGCACGGCCCGGACGATGGTGACGGTCCGCAGCACGCCCAGCAGGGCAACGCCGGCGAGCGCCACCCCGAAGAGGCTGCTGCCGCTGACCGCCCAGCCCACGGCGAGTCCGGCCGCCACGAAGACGAGCAGCGCGGCCAGCCGCAGCAGCTCGACCCAGATCAGGTCCGACGAGACGGACTGCCAGCGGACCGTCTCCGGCCACGGCTCGAGCGGACCGGGTGGTGGGCCGGCGGTCGGTGGGCCGGACGGCGGCAGGTCGGCGGCGGACGGCACGGGCGGCGGCCCGACCCGCTCGTCGCCGGTCACCGCGGAATTCCGTTGTGCGCGCTCACGATTCGAGGGTAGGCGATCCGGCCACCGGTACGACCTCGCGCAGGAAGCCCCGGACGTCGAGGAAGTCGCCGAGCGTCGTGCGGTGCTCGGCGCAGGCGAGCCAGGTCTTGCGTCGCGCCGCGTCGTGCAGGCGGGGATTGTTCCACCGCAGCGCCCACTGCGCCGGGGCGTGGCAACCACGGGACGAGCAGACCAGGGCGTCGGCTGCGGGAGAGTCCATCCCGGCCAGTCTAGGGTGGCGGGAGGAAGGGATTGAGCGCCGGGCGGCCACGGGGGGAGCCGCCCGGCGACGGGGTGAATGGTACACGTGCGGCACCCGTTGCTGTCCACCCCCGGACCGGCGATTCGGCGCAGCGGACGGCGTGGCGGAAATCGGGTTCTCGCCGCCTCGGTACGCAGCCGGGCATGTCAGTCTTGATACGCACCACGCCCGACAACCGATCATGCTGTGGAGGACCGGTGGCCCAGCCGACCACGCCCGACGCCACGACCCCGAACGGGTCGGGCCCGGAGACACCCCCACCGGCGACCACGCCGGCGGAGGACGCCACGCTGCTGGAGCGTGCGCTGTTCGAGATCAAGCGGGTGATCGTCGGGCAGGACCGGATGGTCGAGCGGATGGTCGTCGCGCTGCTCGCGCGGGGCCACTGCCTGCTGGAGGGCGTCCCGGGCGTGGCCAAGACCCTCGCCGTGGAGACCCTCGCCAAGGTCGTCGGCGGGTCGTTCGCCCGGGTGCAGTTCACACCCGACCTGGTTCCGGCGGACATCATGGGCACCCGGATCTACCGGCAGTCGAGCGAGAAGTTCGACGTCGAGCTGGGGCCGGTGTTCGTGAACTTCCTGCTCGCCGACGAGATCAACCGGGCCCCGGCCAAGGTGCAGTCGGCGCTGCTCGAGGTGATGAGCGAGCGGCAGGTCTCGATCGGGGGCGAGTCGCACCCGGTGCCGGACCCGTTCCTCGTCATGGCCACGCAGAACCCGATCGAGCAGGAGGGCGTCTACCCGCTGCCGGAGGCGCAGCGGGACCGCTTCCTCATGAAGATCATCGTCGGGTACCCGACCGACGCCGAGGAGCGGGAGATCGTCTACCGGATGGGCGTCGCCCCGCCGGAGCCCACGCCGGTGTTCACCACCGCCGACCTGATCGCGCTGCAGCGCAAAGCCGACCAGGTCTTCGTCCACAACGCGCTTGTCGACTACGCGGTCCGGCTGGTGCTGGCCACCCGGACCCCGGCCGAGCACGGTATGCCGGACGTCGCCCAGCTCATCCAGTACGGCGCCAGCCCGCGGGCGTCGCTCGGTCTGGTCCGGGCCACCCGGGCCCTGGCGCTGCTGCGCGGCCGCGACTACGCGCTGCCGCAGGACGTGCAGGACATCGCGCCGGACATCCTGCGGCACCGGCTGGTGCTGAGCTACGACGCGCTCGCCGACGACGTGCCGGCCGACCACGTCGTCCAGCGGGTGATGGCGACCATCCCCCTGCCGTCGGTGGCGCCCCGGCAGCAGGCCACGCCGGCACCGGCCGCCGCGCCTCCGGGCGCCGGATGGCCCGGGCAGCGGCCGTGACCCCACCCTCCCGTCGGCCCCCCGACGCCACCCCCCGCGACCGCACCGAAGCCGTCCTGTCCCGGCTGCAACTGCTCGTCACCCGCAAGCTCGACGGCCTGCTCCAGGGCGACTACGTCGGCCTGCTGCCCGGGCCCGGCAGCGAGGCGGGTGAGTCGCGCGAGTACCGGCCGGGCGACGACGTGCGGCGGATGGACTGGCCGGTCACGGCCCGCACGACCACACCGCACGTCCGGCGTACGGTCGCCGACCGGGAACTGGAGACGTGGCTGGCGGTGGACCTCTCGGCGAGCCTCGACTTCGGGACCGGCCGCTGGCTCAAGCGCGACGTCGCGGTGGCCGCCGCCGTGGCGCTCACCCACCTGACCGTCCGGGGCGGCAACCGGATCGGCGCGGTGATCGGCACCGGCAGCGAGGAGCGCGGCGGTGGCTGGCGCGCCCGCCCGGTGCCCGGGCCGGGCGTCTTCACCCGGCTGCCGGCCCGGTCGGGCCGCAAGGAGGCGCAGGGGCTGGTGCGGGCGATCGCCGGCACCGAGATCCGCCCCGGGCGGGGTGACCTCGGCGTCCTCGTCGACATGCTCAACCGGCCGCCCCGGCGGCGGGGCGTGGCGGTGGTCGTCTCCGACTTCCTCGCCCCGACCGAGCAGTGGGCCCGCCCGATGCGCAAACTGCGGGTACGCCACGACGTCCTGGCGGTGGAGGTGGTCGATCCGCGCGAGCTGGAACTGCCCGACGTGGGTGTGCTGCCGGTGGTCGACCCGGAGACCGGGCAGCTGCACGAGGTGCAGACCGCCGACCCGCGGCTACGCCGCCGCTACGCCGACGCGGCCGCCGCCCAGCGGGCGGAGATCGCCGCCGCGCTGCGCGCCGCCGGTGCCGCCCACCTACGACTGCGGACCGACCGAGACTGGCTGCTGGACATGGTGCGTTTCGTCGCCGCGCAGCGGCACGCCCGCACCCGGGGGACGACGCGATGATCCGTTTTCTGCAACCGTGGTGGCTGCTGGCCGTGCTGCCGGTGCTCGCCCTCGCCGCGTTCTACCTGTGGCGGCAGCTGCACCGCCGGGCGTACGCGATGCGCTTCACCAACGTGGACCTGCTGCGCACCCTCGCGCCGAAGGGCCTGGGCTGGCGCCGGCATGTGCCGGCGACCGCGTTCCTGCTGTGTCTGCTGGTGCTGGCCACCGCCCTCGCCCGGCCGGCCGTCGACACCCGGGAGCCGCTGGAACGGGCCACCGTCATGCTGGCCATCGACGTGTCGCTGTCCATGCAGGCCGACGACGTGGCCCCGAGCCGCCTCGAGGCGGCCCAGGAGGCGGCGAAGCAGTTCGTCGACGAGCTGCCGGAGAGCTACAACCTCGGGCTCGTCTCGTTCGCCAAGGCCGCCAACGTGCTGGTCCCCCCGAGCAAGGACCGGCAGGCCGTGGTGACCGCCATCGACGGTCTGGTGCTGGCCGAGTCCACGGCGACCGGGGAGGCGGTGTTCACCTGCCTGGAGGCGATCCGGTCGGTGCCGGCCGACGGCGCGGCCGGTGTCCCGCCGGCCCGGATCGTGCTGCTCTCCGACGGCTACCGCACCTCGGGCCGGTCGGTGGAGGAGGCCGCGGCGGCGGCGCAGGCGGCCAACGTGCCGGTCTCGACGATCGCGTTCGGCACCGACGGGGGCCAGGTGGACATCGGCGGCCAGCTCCAGCGGGTCCCGGTGGACCGGCTCGCGCTCGCGGAGCTGGCGGAGACGACCGAGGGGTACTTCTACGAGGCGGCCACGGTGACCGAGCTGAAGCAGGTCTACCAGGACATGGGCTCGTCGATCGGGTTCCGGACCGAACCGCGCGAGGTCACCCAGTGGTACGCCGGGATCGCGTTGCTGTTCGCGCTCTGCGCCGGGGCGACGAGCCTGCTGTGGTCGTCCCGGATCATCTGATCCGGGCGGCGCGACGGCCGGCGGCGGTCAGTGCCCGCCGCCGGCCAGCACGAAGAGGACGGCCACCCAGACGGCGGCCAGGGTGAAACCCAGTGGTGCGACGTAACGGCTCATGGGATCTGCTCCGGTGGCGACTGGACGCGGGCACGGGTGCCCGCGAGGGTGGGTCAGAACGCACACACGAAGTCGTGACCGGGGGGCTCCGGCCGCGCACCGGTGTTCGCCCCGGCCGGGGGCCGGGTAGGTGGCGCGGAGGAGCGGGGCTGGTCAGCCGGGCTGGGCTCAGCGAGGCTGACGGTCGGCCCGGCCACGACTGGGAGGATCGCTATCTCGCACAGCGATCACCTCCTGCGGTCGGCGGGGCCCGAAGCCGCGAGCCGGCCGTCCGGCTCGCAAACGGGATCATCGTACACCCGCCGAGGGAGGCGTCCGCACTCGCCCGATCGGCCGACCGGGCCGGCGTACCAACGCCACGAGGACGGCCGCCAGCAGCGGCAGCCAGCAGAGCCGCGCGACGATCCAGGCCGGGTCGTCCGGAGCGGTGTGCAGGCCGGGCAGGGCGAACCCGGTGCGGCCGAGCAGCACCGCGACACCGACGAGCACCGGCTGGTGCCAGAGCCAGATCCGCACCGCGTCCCGGTTGACCGCACCGGCCAGGCGCCCGGGCAGCCGCCGGCCCAGCAGGCGGGTCAGCGCCGGTCGGGCGGCCAGCCCCAGCCCCACCTGGGTCACGGCGAGTGCCACCGTCAGCAGGGAGGGCGGGTCGAGGTTGGACACCCCGGCACCCGGTACGCCGACGGCGCTGACCGGGTAGTCCAGCGCCACGAGCGCGGCGAGCCCGGCGGTGCCGGCGGCGGCCAGCCGCCGCCCGTACGGCCGGTCGGGCAGCCGCCCGTCGGCGTGCGCCAGCCCGAGCAGGTAGGGCACCGCCCAGGCGGCCAGCACCGCGACCGGCACCGGCTCGACATCGGTGCGGCGGGTGACCAGGTCGGCCACGGCCACCAGGCCCACGGCCGGTGCGGCGCAGCGCCACGGCCCCCACCGTCGCAGGGCGGCGCGAAGTGGACCGGTGAGTGCCACCAGCGCCAGCAGCGGCGCCAGGAACCACAGGGGACTGACCGTCAGCGTGAGCGCCACCGCGAGGGTCGCGTCGGGGGTGCCCGCGACGACGGCGGCCAGCAGCACGGCTGCCCCGGTGCCGAGCAGGGCCACGGCCGGCAGCACGAGCCGGCTCAGCCGGCGGGCCAGCCAGGCGCGGCTCCCCGTCGCCCGGGACGCCGAGCGGGCCGAGGCGTATCCGGCGGCGAAGAAGAACAGGCCGATGGTCTGGAACGCCCAGGTGGCGGGGGCCAGCCCGGGCATCGTGGCCAGCGGGCTCGCCTGCGCCAGCGAACCGTCGGAGGTTAGCACCAGGCCGGTGACCAACCAGTGGCCGAACACCACACCGGCCACCGCGTACGCCCGGAGCCCGTCGACCGCGAGGTCACGCGGCCGGCCGGCGCCGCTCACCGGGCCGCTCCCGGCACCGGCCCCGCCGTGCCGGCGAGGACCACCGAAGCTACCGCGTCCAGCGTCACGCAACCGGGCATCAGGTAGCCGTCGTGGCCGGTCGAACGGGCGACGGGCAGCGGCCGTGCCCCGAAGGCGGGATTCCCGGGCCGGATCCCGTGCCCGAGGCCGAGCAACGTCACCTGCGGCACCCGGCGGATCCAGTCGGCCGCCGCCTCGGCCGCCCAGACCCGCACGCCGTCGAGCTGGTCGGCCCGGTCCACGCCGGCGCCCACCCCGCCGAGAGTCACCACGTCGGTGACCTGCGGCGGCGCGTCGACGGCCGCGTACCCCACGACCAGCGCTCCATAGCTGTGCCCGATCAGCGTGATCCGCGCCCCGGGCCGGTGCCCGGCCAGCGTGCGCAGCAGGCCGGACAGGGCGGCTCCGCCGTGTCGGGCGCTGGCCGTGCCGGCGGCACCGGGCACTCCGTCGGGCGGGTCGTAGCCGAGCCAGGCGAGTACCGCCACCCGCGCTCCCGGGTCGGCCGTGCGCAGCGCCTCGTACACGTCGCGCGCCTGCCGTCCGGGCGCCCGCCGGGCGACGCCGCCCAGCCCTCGGTCGAAGTCGCTCACCGTGCTGCCCACCCCCGGCACCAGCACCGCGATCCGGTCCGCGGCGGCCAGGTCGCCGAGGACCTCGACGGCCCGGCCGTCCCCGAGCGCGTCGAAGACCAGGAACCGCCGTCCCTGGCGGGCCCACCGCTCGTACGGTGGGCCGGCCGCGCGCATCGCCGCCGCCGTCACCGGGTACGCCTCCACATAGGCGGCCACCGGTGCCGGGTCGGGTCGGGCCGGCAGCACCAGGCCGGTGCCGAGTCCGGTCGCCACCGCGAACCGGGCCACGCCTGTCCACCGCATCGCCGTTCTCCCTCCGCGTGATCCTGCGGTGGGCAGCGTGCGCGGGGCGCCGGTGCCGTGGCGTCACACCGGAGAGCTGTTCCCGACCCCGTACTCCGGTGTCACTCGCCGGCGGCCACCAGACCCGTCTCGTACGCGAGGACCACGGCCTGGGCGCGGTCGCGCAGGTGCAGTTTGGCGAGGATGCGGCCGACGTGGGTCTTGACGGTCTGTTCGGCGACCACCAGGTCGGCGGCGATCTCGG
Source organism: Micromonospora sp. NPDC126480 (assembly GCF_040302465.1). Lineage (NCBI taxonomy): Bacteria > Bacillati > Actinomycetota > Actinomycetes > Micromonosporales > Micromonosporaceae > Micromonospora > Micromonospora sp. NPDC126480. The sequence continues at coordinate 169,753 of NZ_JBEORU010000008.1, read as the reverse complement.
AGTTCGAGCGGCCCCGGGCGATCAGGCGCAGCACCTCGGTCTCCCGGGGGGTCAGTGCGGCCAGGGCGGTGGGGCGGGGGCGGCGCCGGTCGGGCCGGGCGGCGAACTCGGCGATCAGCCGCCGGGTGACCGCGGGCGCGAGCAGCGCGTCACCGGCGGCCACCACCCGGACGGCGTGCACCAGGTCGGCGGCGGGCGCGTCCTTGAGCAGGAAGCCGCTCGCCCCGGCCCGCAGCGCCTCGTAGACGTAGTCGTCCAGGTCGAAGGTGGTGAGGATCAGCACGCGCGGCCGGTCGGCCGGTCGGTCGCCGAGGAGCTGCCGGGTCGCCGCCAGACCGTCGAGCACCGGCATCCGGACGTCCATCAGCACCACGTCCGGGTCCAGGCGGCGGCTCGCGGCGACCGCCTGCGCGCCGTCCGCGGCGTCCCCGACGACGAGCAGGTCCGCCTGGGCGGCGAGGAGCGCGCCGAAGCCCTGCCGGACCATCGCCTGGTCGTCGGCGATCAGTACCCGGATCATCCGTTCCCGTCCTCCGTGTCCGCCCAGGGCAGCTCGGCGTGCACCGCGTAGCCGCCGTCGGCCGTGTGCCCGGCGGTGAACGTACCGCCGAGGGCGAGTGCCCGTTCCCGCATCCCGGTCAGTCCGTGCCCGCTGCCGCGCTCCGCCGGGCGGGCCGGTGCGGGGTCGTTCTCGACCCGTACGGTCAGGGTCCGCCCGTGCGCGCGGAGCGTGACGCGCACCGCGGCGCCGGGCGCGTGCCGGGCGGCGTTGGCCAGTGCCTCCTGCGCGATCCGGTACGCGGCGAGCCCCACCGGTGCCGGCACGGCCGGCGGCGGGCCGGCCGCGAGGGTGACCGTCATGCCGGCGCGGCGGGCGGTGTCCACGAGACCGGGCACGTCCGGCAGGCCGGGCTGCGGCGCCACCGGTGACGGCTCCGCCTCGTTGCGCAGCACCCCGAGCAGCCGGCGCATGTCCGCCAGCGCGGCGCGGGCGGAGCCGGCGATGGCGGTGAACTCGGCGCGGGTGCGCTCCGGCTGGTCGCCGAGCCGGTACGGGGCGCTCTCCGCCTGCACGGCGATCATCGACATGTGGTGCGCCACCACGTCGTGCAGCTCCCGGGCGATGCGGGCGCGCTCCTCCAGCACCGCCCGGCGGTCGCGTTCCCGCTCGCTGACCTCGGCCTGCTCGACCAGGGCAGCCTGGCTCTGCCGGCGGCGCCGGATCTGGTCGCCGAGGACCAGCAGGATGACCACCAGGACGGTGACGCCGTGGGCGTTGGCCTGTTCGTCGACGAACAGGTACACCGGCAGCAGCGTGAGCAGGCCGGCCCAGGCCGCGACGCCGGTGTCGGTGCGTGCCGCCACGGTGACGAGGACGAACAGCCAGCCGATGACCTGCACCGGGTTCCACGGCCAGGCCTCCTCGGGGGTGACGTCCATCACGCCGAGGAAGAGGGCCGGATAGCCGAGCCGCCACGCCCACAGCGGGCGGCGCACCGCGAGCGCGGGTGGGACGGTGGAGGCGACGGCCAGCACGAGCGCCCGCCCCTCGGGCGCGCCCCGGGTGTCCTGAAGGTACCGGGCCGCGGCGACGGTGAGGCCGATCGCGGCGAGCAGCCCGGCCTGGACGAGAACGTGCTGCCACCGACCCCGGCGGCGGCGCGGTGCGGGCGGCGTTTCGGCGCCGGCGAGCAGCCGGCCGAGGTCGCGCCGGGCCAGCCGTACCGGGCTGTCGGGTCGGGCCATCACCGCAGGCTACGTCGGCGCGGCCGGCCGGTCGTGCCGCCACAGGTTGACCCGCATCTCGTACCCCGGTATGACCTTGCCGGCGTTAGCGCTTACCTACCGGTAACCCCTAGGCTCCGACGCGACGCTGAGATCGGCTGAGCAGAGGGGGAAGCGTGGCCCGTACCGTGCTGGTGACCGGCGGCAACCGGGGGATCGGCCTGGCCATCGCGCAGGCCTTCGCCAAGCAGGGCGACCGGGTCGCGGTGACCCACCGCAGCGGCGACGCGCCCGAGGGGCTGTTCGGCGTCCGCTGTGACGTCACCGACTTCGACTCGGTCGACGCCGCGTTCGGCACCGTCGAGGCCGAGCTGGGGCCGGTGGAGGTGCTGGTCGCCAACGCCGGCATCACCGACGACACGCTGCTGATGCGGATGTCGGAGGAGCAGTTCACCCGGGTCCTGGACACCAACCTGACCGGAGCGTTCCGCTGCGCCAAGCGCGCCTCCGGCCGCATGCTGCGGGCCCGGTGGGGCCGCATGGTCTTCATCTCCTCGGTGATCGGCCTGTACGGCGGCCCGGGCCAGGTCAACTACGCCGCCAGCAAGGCGGGTCTGGTCGGCGTGGCACGCTCGATCACCCGGGAACTGGGCAGCCGCAACATCACCGCGAACGTCGTCGCGCCCGGCTTCATCGAGAGCGACATGACCGCCGAGCTGCCCGACGAGCGCCGCACCGAGTACCGCAAGGCCATCCCGGCGGGCCGGTTCGCGTCGCCCGACGAGGTCGCCGGTGTGGTCACCTGGATCGCCTCGGACGCCGCCGCCTACATCAGCGGCGCCGTCATCCCGGTCGACGGCGGCCTGGGCATGGGGCATTGAACAAGCACGGAGGACACAGCGACATGTCAGGACTGCTCGCCGGCAAGCGGCTGCTGATCACCGGCGTCATCACCGACGCCTCGATCGCCTTCTCGGTGGCGCGGCTCGCCCAGGAGAACGGCGCGCAGGTCGTGCTCACCGGCTACGGCCGGCTCTCCCTGGTCGAGCGCATCGCCAAGCGGTTGCCGCAGCCGGCGCCGGTGATCGAGCTCGACGTGACCGACAGCGACCACCTGGCCGGTCTCGCCGACCGGGTCCGGGAGCACGTCGACGGCCTCGACGGCGTCGTCCACTCCATCGGGTTCGCCCCGCAGAGCTGCCTCGGCGGCGGCTTCCTCGACGCGCCCTGGGAGGACGTCGCCACCGCCGTGCACGTGTCGACGTACTCGTACAAGTCGCTGGCGATGGCGGCGCTGCCGCTGATGTCGCCCGGCGGCGCGGTGGTGGGGCTCACCTTCGACGCCACCAGAGCGTGGCCGGTCTACGACTGGATGGGCGTCGCCAAGGCCGGCCTGGAGTCCGCCAGCCGGTACCTGGCGCTGCACCTCGGCCCGAAGGGCATCCGCAGCAACCTGGTGGCGGCCGGGCCGCTGCGCACCATCGCCGCCAAGTCGATCCCCGGGTTCGAGCAGTTCGAGGACGCCTGGTCCGAGCGGGCGCCGCTGGGCTGGAGCCTCACCGACTCCGAGCCGGCCGCGCGGGCCTGCCTGGCGCTGCTGTCCGACTGGTTCCCCGCCACCACCGGCGAGATCGTCCACGTCGACGGCGGCTACCACGCCATCGGCGCCTGAGGTGTAAGGAAGGGCCCCTTCTTAACGCCTCCGGCATAGGAAGGGCCCCTTCTTAACGCCCCGGGACCGGGGCCGTCGCCGCGCCGCGACAGGCAGCGGGGAAGAATGGGGACCATGGTGTACGACGCGGTGGTGCTGGTCTCCTTCGGCGGGCCCGAGCGGCCCGAGGACGTGATGCCGTTCCTGCAGAACGTGACCCGGGGTCGGGGCGTGCCGCCGGAGCGGCTGGCCGAGGTCGCCGAGCACTACCTGCACTTCGGCGGCGTGTCGCCGATCAACCAGCAGTGCCGGGAGCTGCTCGCCGCGGTCCGGGAGGACTTCGCCGCCAACGGCGTCGACCTGCCGGTCTACTGGGGCAACCGGAACTGGGACCCGATGCTCGCCGACACCGTGGCGCGGATGCGCGACGACGGCGTCAAGCGGGCGCTGGCGTTCGTGACCAGCGCGTTCGGCGGCTACTCGTCCTGTCGGCAGTACCAGGAGGACATCGCCGCCGCGCGCGCCGCGGTCGGCCCGGACGCCCCGGTCATCGAGAAGCTGCGGCAGTTCTGGGACCATCCCGGCTTCGTCGAGCCGCACGCCGACGCGGTGAAGACGGCGCTGGCCCAGCTCGACCCGGCCCGGCGGGACAGCACCCGGATCGTGTTCACCGCCCACTCGGTCCCCCTCTCGGCGGCGGCCAGCGCCGGCCCGAACGGCGGCCGGTACACCGCCCAGCTGGCCGAGACCGCCCGGCTGGTGCACGCTTCCGCCGCCCCGGACCTGCCGTACGACCTGGTGTGGCAGAGCCGCTCCGGGCCGCCGCAGGTGCCGTGGCTGGAGCCGGACGTCAACGACCATCTGGCCACGCTCGCCGAGCAGGGCGTCACAAGCGTGGTGGTCAGTCCGATCGGGTTCGTCTCCGACCACCTCGAGGTGGTGTGGGACCTCGACACCGAGGCCCTGGAGACGGCCAAGCAGGTCGGCCTGGACTTCGTCCGCGCCGGCACGCCCGGCACCGACCCGCGGTTCGTGGCGATGGTGCGCGAACTGGTCCGCGAGCGCACCGACCCGGACGGCGCGACGCTGCGCCGGCGCCTCGGCGAGCTTCCGATGTGGGACACCTGCCCGTCGGTCTGCTGCGTCCCGGCCCGCCGCCCCAACTGACCGCCCCGGCGGCCCGACCCCTGGACTGACGAGATGCATGACCGCAAGCCCGTCGAGAGCTGGCTCACCGACATGGACGGCGTGCTGGTGCACGAGGGCCAGCCGGTGCCCGGCGCACCGGAGTTCATCACCCGGCTGCGCGCCTCCGGCAAGCCGTTCCTGGTGCTGACCAACAACTCCATCTACACCCCGCGCGACCTGCAGGCCCGGCTGGCCCGGATGGGGCTGGACGTGCCGGAGTCGTCGATCTGGTCGTCGGCGCTGGCCACCGCGCAGTTCCTGGCCGACCAGCGGCCGGGTGGCACCGCGTACGTCATCGGGGAGGCCGGCCTGACCACGGCGCTGCACGCGGTCGGCTACGTGCTCAGCGACTTCGCGCCGGACTACGTGGTGCTGGGGGAGACCCGCACCTACAGCTTCGAGGCGATCACCAAGGCGATCCGGCTGATCAACGACGGAGCCCGTTTCATCTGCACGAACCCGGACGCCACCGGCCCGTCGGTCGAGGGCGCGTTGCCCGCCGCCGGTTCGGTCGCCGCGATGATCTCGAAGGCGACCGGGGTGGAGCCCTACTTCGTCGGCAAGCCGAACCCGATGATGATGCGCTCGGCGTTGAACACGATCGACGCCCACTCGGAGACGACGGCGATGATCGGTGACCGGATGGACACCGACATCCTCTGCGGGCTGGAGGCCGGGCTGGAGACGATCCTGGTGCTCACCGGGATCAGCAGCCGGGCCGAGGCGGAGCGCTACCCGTACCGGCCGTCGCGGATCGTCGACTCCGTCGCCGACCTGATCGACGAGATCTGACGCGGGCCGCCGTCGCGGTCGCCCGCCGCGCGCGGCCGACGGCTCCGCGCGGGTCCCGGTTGCCACGCGGGTACGCCGTCGGCGCGCCGGTCAGCGGAGGAAGCCGGCCACCACCGGCGCGAGGGTCGTGGCGGGCACCTGATGCCACTCGCCGGGCAGGCTGCGGTGGACGGCGTTCGGCAGCAGCGCCGCTGCGGTGGCGGCCATGCCGGTGAGGTCGTCGGTGCTGCCGCCGCTGTCGAGGACCAGCGTCGGCGCGGTCGCCCGGGCGAGCAGCTCCGCGGTGGTGGCCTCGCTGAGGCTGCTGTCGTACGCGAGGGTGTGCGCCACCGACACCATCGCCGTCCAGTGCGGCGTGCCCCGCATGCCTGCCACGATCTCCTCCGGCACGCCGATGGCGGTCAGGAAGAAGGCGACCGCGTCCGCGTCGGACAGCTCGCGCAGCGTGGCCGTGAACGCCCGTTGCTCGGCCGAGTCCACCGTGGGGTCGAGCGGTGGCTCCAGCAGGACCAGCCGGTGGATGTCGAGGCTGGCGGCCGCCGCGTGCAACGCGAGGAGGCAACCGGACGAGTACCCGTACAGCGACGTCGGGGCGCCGATCGCGGCGATGAGCGCGGCGAGATCCTCGACCTCGCGCTCGGGCGCGTACGGCGGGGTGTCCGTGCTGTCGCCGCGTCCCCGGCGGTCGTAACGGTGGACCGCGAACTCGGCGGCGAGCAGGTCGGCCAGCTCGCCGTGGGCGCTGTTGGCCCGGTAGTGCCCGGCGGCGTCGACGAGGATCAGCGGCGGCCCGGAGCCGGCGCTCTCGTACGCGATGCGGGTGCCGTCCCGCGAGGTCACGGTTCCCATGAACTGAACGGTACAGTACAGTTCAGGCATGCGGAAGGACCTCAAGCGGCGGACGATCCTCGACGCCGCGCTCGCGGAGTTCCTGGAGCACGGCTACCTCGGCGCCGGGATGGACCGCGTCGCCACGCGGGCCGGTGCGTCCAAGGTGACCGTGTACGCGCACTTCGCCGACAAGCAGGCCCTCTTCGAGGCGGTGTTCACGCAGGCCGTCGCCGACGCCGAGCGGGCCGGCTCGGCGTTCGTCGACGCGCTCGCCGAGTCCGACGACCTGCCCCGCGACCTGCGCGCCTTCGCCCGAGAGCACATCGTCACGGTCACCCGCCCGCACCTCGTGCGGTTGCGCCGCATGCTCATTGGAGAGGCCGGCCGCTTCCCCGACCTGGCCCGCGCCTGGCACCGGGCCGCGCCGGAGCGCGGGCACGCCACTCTCGCCGCCGTCATCACGCGACTCACCCGGCGAGGGCTGCTGCGGGCTCCCGATCCGCTGCTCGCCGCCCAGCACCTCAACTACCTGATCCTGTCGGTCCCGCTGAACGAGGCGATGTTCGCCGTGCGGGACACGTTCCCGACGGCGGAGCTGGACCGCTGGGCCGACGAGGCGGTCCGCGTCTTCCTCGCCGCGTACGGCGTCTAGAGCCGCCCCGGACGGCCATTCGGGCCGGGGCCACAACCATGCCGTTGCACCCGCCGGGCGGTCGGCGCGGCCGCACCTGCTGCCCCGGCGCGCGGGCAGGGGCGGGCGGGGTCGGTGCGCGGGGCCGGCGGTCCGTTACGGGCGCAGCGGGGCGTTGCAGGCGGCGACCAGTGCCTGCCGGCAGGCGGTGGTCAGCGGGCGCAGTGCGGCGTCGCGCTGCTGGGCCTCGTAGTTGTTGATCGCGCCACCCGGCGCGGCGTGCCCGGCCAGGGCCAGCACCCGGTCGAGCACGGCGGCGCGGGCGAAGAGCCGGCGGGCCCGCGGATCGAACCCGGGCGGCAGGTCGGTGGTGCCGTCCGGGCGGCGCAGCGCTTCCAGCGCGCCGGCCAGCTCGGGGCGCCACTGCGCCACGTCGAGCCGGGTCAGGGCGGCCGTGGTCTCGGCCAGGGCGGCGGCCAGCTCCGCCTCGGCCTCGGCGGCGCCGGGCAGGGCGAGTGAGGCGGCCGGGGCGTCGGCGGGCAGCGGGTAGACCCGCCACAGCACCGTCTCGAAGGTGTCCCCCGAGCCGGAGGTGTGCGTGCGGACCTGCGGAATCAGGCCGAGACTCCCGGCGACCACGGCCTCGCCGGCGAGCAGCGCGGCGCCGGCGAAGTCACCGGGCCCGGGCAGCCCGCGCGGGTCGCCGGGAGCGGGCAGCACCAGGCGGATGTCGTCGGGCGAGAGCTTGGCGAGCGTCGGCAGCGCTTCGGGCAGCGGGACGTCGGTCCAGGTGCCCGGGGCGTCCGCGACCAGGTGCTCCTCGTCACCGGCGATGGCGTCGGCTACCTCGTCGAATGGCACCAGCCCGGCGCGCCACGCGCGCACCCAGGCAACGAACCGGCTGGACCGGCGCGGCGCGAGAGTGACCGCGCCCGCTGCGGGGGTGGACATGCCGAAAGGGTACGTGCTGACGGCCACCCCTGTCTCGACTGCCGCTCCGGCCCGCCCTTCTCTCGCCGATCATGGAGTTGTGGTGGGCGTTTCAGGGCGTTCAGTCGCCTTTGTCAAGCACCACCACTCCATGATCGACCAGGGGTTGGGCGGCGTGCCGGAGCGGGCGGGTGCGGGGGGCGCGGGTTAGCGTGATCGACATGGTGGGGCGGTACGACCGGGACGTGTTGGCGGGGGACTGGCGGCGGCGGAAGGTGACCCCGGAGATCGAGGCCGAGATCGATCTCGTGGTCGAGGACGCCGACTCGGGCTTCTGCGGTGCGGTGGTCGGGTTCGAATCGGGTGCGGTGGTGCTCGAGGACCGGCACGGGCGGCGACGCAACTTCCCGCTGCGGCCGGCGGCGTTCCTGCTCGACGGCCAGCCGGTGACCCTGCGGCGCCCGGCGCGTCCGGCGGTCCCGGCCGCCCGGCGACGGACCGCCTCCGGATCGATCGCCGTCGACAACGTCCGTGCCCGGGTCGCCAAGGCCAGCCGGATCTGGGTGGAGGGCGTCCACGACGCCGCGCTCGTCGAGCGGATCTGGGGCGACGACCTGCGGATCGAGGGCGTGGTGGTGGAGCCGTTGGACGGCGTCGACGCCCTCGACGCGGAGATACGCGACTTCGCCCCCGGCCCGGGCCGGCGGCTGGGCGTCCTCGTCGACCACCTCGTGCCCGGCTCCAAGGAGAGCCGGATCGTGGCCCGGGTGACCTCGCCGTACGTGCTGGTGACCGGGCACCCCTACGTCGACGTGTGGCAGGCGGTGAAGCCGGCTGCGCTGGGTATCCGGGCCTGGCCGGTGGTGCCGCCCGGCCAGCCCTGGAAGGAGGGCGTCTGCGCCGCCCTCGGCGTGGCCGAGCCGGCCGACTTGTGGCGGCGCATCCTCGCCCGGGTGGACAGCTTCGCCGACGTCGAGACCCCGCTGATCAACGCGATGGAGCGCCTGATCGACTTCGTGACCGAACCGGAGGGGTGAGCCGCCGGTCCGCTCAGGGCTCCTCGTCCGGGTCGCGGGTGAAGACGAAGGTGGCGATGTCCAGCGCCACCGCCGCCCCCGACCCGTCGCGCAGCACCGACAGGATCTCGCCGTACTCCGGCCCGCAGCTGCCCCGCCAGCGGTCCGGGCCCGCCGGCCCGAACCGGCTGATCCGCTCCCCGCGAACCGCGGCCACCAGCTCACCCGTCCCGTGGTCCCAGGTGAGGTCCATCGGTACGCCCATCCACCACCAGCGCCCCGCCAGCTCGGCCGTCCCGGCCGGCGGCGGCTGGGCCGGCCGCCAGGGCGCCGGCGGCACCGGCTCGGTGTCCAGCACCAGGTCGAGGATCCGCAGGGCGAGGCTGCCGATCCCGCCGGTGCGGAAGCCGTACGAGTTGGCGAAGCCCACGACGGCGGTGCGGCTCGGCCGGTGCACGACCAGGGCGGCCACGTAGCCGGGCATCGACCCGCCGTGGCCCACGTACACGCGGTCGCCGCGCCGGTACAGCTCCAGCCCCAGCCCGTGCCCGCCGCTCCACGAGTCCAGGTCGTTGATCACCACCGGTGCGCACATCTCGGTGACGGTCTCCGGAGCCAGGACGTCGGGTGCGGGGTCGGCGAGGAACGCCGCCCAGCGGGTCAGGTCCCCGACCGTGGACCAGAGCTGCCCGGCGGGCGCCATCGCCCCGGTGTCGGTCCGGGGCTCCTCGCGCAGGGTGTCCGTGAAGGGGTGTACGACGTAGCCGCGGGCGAACGGCTCGGTGGCGGCGTACGTGGTGCGGCGCATCCCGAGTGGTTCCAGGATCCGCTCGCGCACCAGGTCGGCCCAGGACGTGCCGGTGACCCGCTCGAGCACGCCGCCGAGCAGCCCGTACGCGAGGTTCGAGTAGTGGTACGACCGGTACGGCGGGTACGCGATCTTGTCGGGCGTCACGCCGCCGAGCAGGGCGGGCAGGTCGCCGCCCTCGGCCCGCTCCCACCAGGCGCCCACCGGCTCGCGTTGCAGGCCGCTCGAGTGGCCGAGCAGTTCGCGCAGGGTGAGCCGGCCGCCCGCCGTGCCCGGCAGGTGCCGTTCCAGCGGATCGTCCAGGGCGAGCCGGCCGGCGTCGCGCTCGGCCAGCACCAGGGTGGCGGTCATCGTCTTGCTGATCGAGCCGATCCGGTACTGCAGGTCGGCGTCGGGCCGCGGATGGTCCCCGGCTGTGGCGAGGTGGGCCAGGGCGCCGCCACGGACCAGGCCGATGACCAGCGACGGCGTGCGGCCGGTGGACTGCGCCTCGGCGACCATGGTGTCGATCTGACGGGTGGTACCGGGTAGAAGGGGCACATTTCCTCCTCGGTGGGCGGTTGCCGGGAGCCTACTGATCATGACAGTTCGATGACACGTGCATTTGCATGTCACGATCGTGTACGTGGACGCGGTGCTGTGGATCGTGCTCGGCGTGGTGCTAGCCGTCGCCGAGATCTTCACGACGACACTTTTCCTGATCATGTTCGCGGTCGGCGCCTTCGCCGCCGCGGGCGCCGCGGCGCTGGGCGCTCCCGTGGAGATCCAGGCGATCGTCTTCGCGATCGTCTCCGCGCTGACCGTGCTGGGCGTCCGGCCGTCGCTGCGCCGGCGTGCCTCGCTCACCGCCAGCGAGGAGCCGTTCGGTGTCGGAGCGATCGAGGGGACCACGGCGCTCGTCCTGGAGCAGGTCGACGTCGACCACGGCCTCGTCAAGATCGACGGCGAGCTGTGGCAGGCCCGCTCCTACGACGCGACCCAGACCTTCGTCCCGGGTGACCGGGTGCAGGTGATCCAGCTTCGTGGCGCCACCGCCCTGGTGTGGCGGGACGACCTTTCTTCCCCCGGCGAGCTACCCGACGCGAAAAGGTGAGTACATGGAATTCGTGTTCCCGGCCCTGTTGATCGCCGTGGCGGTCATCGCCGTGGTGACGCTGGCCAAGGCGGTGCGGATTGTGCCGCAGCAGCGCCAGGACGTGGTGGAACGGCTCGGCCGTTACAAGCGCACCCTGAACCCGGGCCTCAACCTGCTGGTGCCGTTCATCGACGCGGTGCGTACGAAGGTCGACATGCGGGAGCAGGTGGTCAGCTTCCCGCCCCAGCCGGTCATCACCTCGGACAACCTGGTCGTCTCGATCGACACCGTCCTCTACTTCAAGGTGGTGGACTCGGTCCGGGCGACGTACGAGATCTCGAACTTCCTCCAGGCCATCGAGCAGCTCACGGTCACCACGCTGCGTAACGTCATCGGCTCGCTCGACCTCGAGCGGGCGCTGACCAGCCGCGAGGAGATCAACCGGCACCTGTCCGGCGTGCTCGACGAGACCACCGGCCGGTGGGGCATCAAGGTGACCCGGGTGGAGATCAAGGCGATCGAGCCGCCGCCGAGCATCCGCGACTCGATGGAGAAGCAGATGCGCGCCGAGCGGGACCGCCGCGCGGCGATCCTCAACGCGGAGGGGCACAAGCAGTCGCAGATCCTGACCGCCGAGGGTGAGAAGCAGGCGGCGGTGCTGCGGGCCGACGGTGACCGGCAGGCACGCATCCTGCAGGCCGAGGGCCAGGCCAAGGCGATCCGCACCGTCTTCGACGCGATCCACCAGGCCAACCCGAGCCAGAAGGTGCTCGCCTACCAGTACCTGCAGGCGCTGCCGCAGATCGCCAACGGCACCGCGAACAAGGTCTGGATCGTCCCGGCGGAGCTGACCAAGGCCCTCGAGGGCATGGGCGGCGCGCTGGGCGGGCTGAGCCAGATGGTCGGCGACGCGCCGACGCCGGAGGCCTCCGACGGCGCCAGCCAGGTCGAGCAGGAGGCGGCCGAGGCCGCGCAGGCCGCGGCGGCCGCCGCCCAGCAGATCCACGACGAGGTACGCGTCGCCGAGGCGCAGGCCTCGGGCGGCAAGAGCGCGCCGCAGGGGCTTCCGGCGCCCGAGCCGGTGTCCCCGGCGAGCCTGCTCACCGATCCGGCCGACCAGCGCGAGCGGGGCTGACCGGAGGGCTCGCCCGACCGGGCCGGCCAAATACGAGAAACTCTCATGGGGCGCTCCGGTGCCTGCCACGATCGGTCTTAGGACGGGTGGTGACCAGGCCTCGGGGCGCCCCGGCGCGTCCCGCACCGCTCGTGCGGAGCGAGGTGACGCATGAAGGATCCGGGCAGGCGGGCACGAACCTCGGCGGAGATCGGGGCGCACGACCCCGTCGCGCCGCTCGGCACCCGGCGTGCCGGCGGGGGGTTCGGGGTGCTGCCCTTCGTCGCCGAACCCAGGTGGACCGCACCGGCCACCAACGCGACCTGGGCGTGGTCCCTGCGCCGGCTGGCCCGCGCGGCGGTCTGGCTGCTCCCGGCGTACGCGATCCTCTACGGCCTCGTGTCGATGGCCAGTGACGGCGGTGTCGGCAACGACCCGTACCCCGCCGACGGCCGGCCCCTCTACCTGGTGGGCTGGGTCGCGGCGGTGTGGCTCGGCCTGCTCGCGATACTCGCCCTGACCGGCCTGCTGGCGGCGACCCGCAGCCGCCGTGCCGCGGTGACCGGCCTCCTGCTCGGTCTCGCCGGCACCGTGCTCATGCTCCCGTTCGCGGGCCTGGCCGAGGAGACGCCGGTCTTCGGCACCACCGCGCGCATGCTGGTGCTCGTCGGCTCCGCCTGCTATAGCCTGGGCTGGCTGGCCACCGGTTGGGCGGTGGCCCGGTCGGGCGCGTTCAGCATGGGCGACGGCACCATGCTGATGATCGCGGCGCCGCTGCTCGGCCTGGCCGGCTCGCTCATCGGTTCGCTGCAGACGTTCGGCGCGATCTTCGTGCTGATCGCCGGCATCGGCATCGGCTACCGCTCGGGCCGCCTGACCCCGCGGGACATCATCCGCGACGCCACGGCCGCCAGCCTCAGCACACCCACCCCACCCACCCCGACCACCCCCCAGGGCCCCCTCCCAACCTGATCCCCACCCGCCCCGCCCGCGTTGATCATGAAGTTATCGCGGTCCGCGTCGGCGTGTCGCCACTACAACTTCATGATCAACCGGGGGTGGGCGGGTGGGGCTGGGAGGGGGCTGGTTACTCGCCGTGAGGTTGCTGACAACCGGTCGCTGCGGGTGGGCGGTTGGTGGCTTTCGTGGCAATCCTTGGGGACCATGGCCACCCGTACGCCGCTCGCGCGGCTGTTCACCGTGCTGCTCGCCGGCGTTCTCGCCGGTCTCGTCCTGGCGGTCGCCGCGCTGCCGGGCAACCTGCTGCTCGGCTTCACCGCCCGCGCGGCCTTCGGGAGCTACGAAGCGCTGCCGGACGCCCTGCGTACGCCGGCCACCCCCCAGCGCTCCTACCTCTACGCCAACGACGGCAGGACGCTGCTCACCACGTTCTACGACGTGAACCGGACGGACGTGCCGCTGGCGGACATCGCCCCGGTGATGCGGGAGGCGATCGTCGCCGCCGAGGACCGCCGCTTCTACGACCACGGTGGCGTCGACCTGCGTGGCCTGGCGCGCGCCCTGGTCGCGAACGTCTCCGACGGCGAGACCGCGCAGGGCGGCTCGACGCTCACCATGCAGTACGTCCGCAACGTGCTCAAGACCGACCCGGGCCGCACCGCCGAGGAGCGCGCCGCCGCGACCGAGCAGACCGTCGGGCGCAAGCTCCAGGAGATCCGGTACGCGAACGCGCTGGAGCAGCGCCTCGGCAAGGACGAGGTCCTCAACCGCTACCTGAACATCGCGTACTTTGGCTCCGGGGCGTACGGCATCGCCGCCGCCAGCCAGCGGTACTTCGCCAAGGCGCCGGCGGACCTGACGCTCGCCGAGGCGGCGCTGCTCGCCGGCCTGGTGCAGTCGCCGGAGGCGTACAGCCCGATCGACGGCGACGCGGACGCGGCGCTCGTCCGGCGGGCGTACGTGCTGGACGCCATGGTCGCGACGGGCGCGATCACCGCCGACCAGGCCGCCGCGGCCAAGGCCGAGAAGCTGGCGCTGCGGCCCACCGCACAGCCCAACGGCTGCACCGCGATGGCGGGCGGTCACGACGACTGGGGCTTCTTCTGCGACTACCTGCGGCAGTGGTGGCTCACCCAGCCCGCCTTCGGCGAGACGGTCGAGGAGCGCGAGCAGGCGCTGCGCCGCGGCGGCTACACCGTGGTCACCTCGCTGGACCCCCAGATCCAGGCGACCGCGCAGAAGCAGGCGACAAGCGTCTACGGATACGGCAACAAGCGCGCCCTGCCGATCGCCGCGGTCGAGCCGGGAACCGGCCGCGTCCTCGCGATGGCCGTGAACCGGCACTACAGCCTGGCGCCGAACCCGGACGGCCAGACCAACCACCCGAACACCGTCAATCCGCTGATCTCCGGTGGCGGCAGCGTCGCCGGCTACCAGGCCGGGTCGACGTTCAAGCTGTTCACCATGCTCGCCGCCTTGGAGGCGGGCAAGCCCCTGTCCACCGGCTTCGACGCGCCGAGCCGCCTGCCGACCCGGTACGCCGCCGACGGCGACGGCGCCTGCGACGGGCGCTGGTGCCCGGCCAACGCCAACCCGGAGTGGATGGACGGCTACCGGATGATGTGGGACGGCTTCGGCCGTTCGGTGAACACGTACTTCGTCTGGCTCGCCGAGCAGGTCGGGCCGGAGAAGGTGGTCGAGATGGCCCAGCGCCTCGGCATCACCTTCCGGGCCGACGCCGACGCCGCGTTCGCCGCGAACGACGCCGAGAACTGGGGCGCCTTCACCCTCGGGGTCGCCTCGACGACTCCGCTGGACCTGGCCAACGCGTACGCGACGGTCGCCGCGGAGGGGACGTACTGCGCGCCGCTGCCGGTGGTCTCGGTGACCGCGTCGGACGGCTCGACGGTGCCGGTCGAGCCGTCCTGCAAGCGGGTGCTCGACGCCGACGTGGCCCGGGCCGCGACCGACGCGGCGCGCTGCCCGGTCGGCCAGCAGTCCCCGTTCGGCCAGTGCAACGGCGGCACCGCCACCGCGGTGAACCGGATCCTGGACGGCCGGCCGGTCGCCGGCAAGACGGGTAGCTCCGAGGGCAACGCCACCGAGACGTTCGTCGGCTTCACCCCGCAGGTCGCGGTCGCCGGCATCGCCGCCAACCCGGACGACGCGACGGACGCGGTCGGCGGGCCGGTCCAGGCGCGGGTGATCGAGGCGGTCGCCCGGGTGATCGCCACCGCCGTCAAGGGCGAGCCGGAGAGGGCGTTCGCCGCGCCCAGCCCCGAGCTGGTCGGCGACCCCCGCCGCCCGGTCGAGCGCCCGGAGCCGGACGACCGCCGGCCCCGGCGCGACCCGGCCGAGGACCCGCTGGAGAACTTCCGCCGCTGGCTCGACCGCCGCGGCTGAGATGTAAGGAGGGGCCCCCTGTTAACGCCTCGCGTTGTACAGGGGGCCCTTCTTAACACCGCACTGCACCGCGCGGCACCGCACTGCACCGCGCGGCACCGCACTGCACCGCGCGGCACCGCACCGCACCGCGCGGCGCTGCGCGGTCGCCGCAGCAGTCGGTCAGCGCACCGCGCCGCCCCGGGCCCGGCAGGTGTCCCGGACATGCCAGAAGTCGCGCAGGTAGTCGTCGTGCATACCGCGCCCCATGATGCGCAGCAGGGTCTCGTCGGCCTGCCGCAGCGCCGAGACCGCGTAGTTGTGGCTTCCGGTGAAGACCCGGGGCACGATGTCGTCGTCGTACGCGCCGTCGATCAGCATGTACTTGTTGTGGGTCCGGACGTCCAGCCCCGGGCCGACGTTGAAGTTGCACCTGGTGAGCTGGATGGTGCTGCTTAGCGCGTTGAGCACCGCCGTGTTCGCCTCGGTGTAGACGACGTCGACCCAGCAGCCGGCGTTGCGTAGCGCGGTGAGCCGTTTGGCGACCTCGGGCCGGGTGAACGAGTACATGTTGACCCGGATGTCGGTCTGCCGGCGGGTGCCCGCGTCGTCGTAGCTGCACGAGGCCACGGAGTTCAGGATGCTGACGACGGTGTCGGTGGCGGGGTCGGAGACCGGCTGGCCGGACCGTTCCCGGCGCGGGAAGAAGTGCGCCTTGTAGGTGCTGCCGGTCGGCGTCACCCAGTAGTAGTTGTTGTCACCGGTCGAGCTGTACCGGTGGGAGCGCAGGTCCGCGAAGTACGTCCGGTACGCGGTGTACGTCGCGGCGTCGCTGAAGGTGACTCCGTTGTTGTACGCCTCGTTCGCGTCCCACCAGGTCAGGTTCGCCGAGCCCTGGAAGACCACGTTGGAGACGGTCGCCCCGCTGTCGAGCACGATCTTCGAGGCGGTGAGGAACTTGTTGTGGTTGTACGCGGTGACCGTCGAGTCGGTGTAGCTGATCGCCCGCGTACCGATGCAGCCACGGTCCTGGCTGGGGAATCGGTCCGAGCAGTGCACGATGTACGAGCCGGCGGCGTCGTTCGAGCCGAGGACCGGCTGCAGCCGTTGGAACGGGCGCCCGCTCGCCGAGGAGTGGTCGAGGATGATCTTCACCCGTACGCCCCGCTGGTGGGCGCGGATGAGGCGGCCGGGGATGTCCGGCGTGGTGGCCGTGTCGGTGACGTCCGAGAACGAGAAGTGGAACCAGGACATCTGAATCTCCTCGCCCGCCGGGACCCGGTCGATGATCCGGGCGAGCTGCGCGAAGATCGCGTTCTGTTCGGCGACGGTGCCGAGCGGCCGGCTGAACACCGGCTTGTTCAGCACCGGGTCGGGTTCGGCGGCGCTGGCCGGCGCGGGGAGCAGGGCGGGGACACCGGCGGCGGCGAGGAGGGTCGTGAAGACCAGTGCCGACCGGGTCGCGAGGCGTGGCAGAAATCTACAAATCTGCATACCTGGATGATGTCAGCGAACCGGGCCGCCGAGCTACCCCCTCACCCGCTCGTACGCGGCACCACCAGGCCCGACTCGTACGCGAGCACCACGAGTTGCGCGCGGTCGCGGGCCCGCAGCTTGGTCATCGCGCGGTTGACGTGGGTCTTGGCGGTCACCGGGCTGATCACCATGCGTCCGGCGATCTCGTCGTTGGACAGGCCCAGCGCGACCAGGGCGACGGCCTCGCGTTCGCGGGTGGTGAGCTGCGCCAGCGCGGCGGCGGCGTCCGTGGGCGGCGGCTGGGTGACGTACCGGTCGATCAGCTTGCGGGTGATCGACGGTGCGAGCAGCGCGTCACCGCGGGCGGCGACGCGGACGGCGTGCAGGAAGTCCTCCGGCAGGATGTCCTTGACGAGGAAACCGGCCGCGCCGGCCCGCAACGCGTGGAAGACGTACTCGTCCAGCCCGTAGTTGGTGAGGATGACGACGTGCACTCCGGCCAGGGCGGGATCCGCCGCGATGCGCCGGGTCGCCTCGATGCCGTCGACGACCGGCATCTGGACGTCGATGAGCGCGAGGTCGGGCAGGTGCCGCCGAGCCAGGGCCACCCCCGCGCCGCCGTCGGCGGCCTCGGCGACAACGGTGATGTCGTCCTCGGCGTCGAGCAGCGCGCGGAAGCCGCTGCGGATCAGCGGTTGATCGTCGACCAGCAGGACCCGGATCACGACGCACGCTCCACGGGGAGTTCCGCGTGGACGGTGAAGCCGCCCTCGTCGCGCGACCCGGTGCGGAGCCGTCCACCGACGGCGGCCACCCGTTCCCGCATCCCGAGGAGCCCGACGCCGGGCGTCGGCGTGGATCCCGGCGTGGCTCTGCCGTCGTCGTCGACCTGGATGAGCACCGCGTCGGGACGGTGGACGATCCGGACCGACGCGGTGGCGGCCGCGGCGTGGCGGGTGATGTTGGTGAGCGACTCCTGCACGATCCGGTACGCGGTCCGGTCGACGGCAACCGGTACGGCACGGCGGCTCCCTTCGACCGTCAACGTCACGTCCAGGCCGGCTGTCCGTACCCGCCGCACCAGGTCCGGGACCTGGCGCAGCCCGTACCCTGTGGTGTTGCCGTCGTCGCGCAGCGCCTCCAGGGTCGCGCGCAGCTCGCGGGCCGCCTCCCGCCCGGCGTCCCGGATCGCCAGCAGCGCCTCCGGCACCTGCTCACCCCGTTTCTGCGCCAGGTGTACGGCGGCCTCGGCGTGCACCTTGATCACCGAGATCTGGTGGGTGAGCGAGTCGTGCAGTTCCCGCGCGATGTGCAGCCGCTCCTCGTCGGCGCGGCGCAGCGCGATCTCCTCGCGGGTGCGTTCGGCCTCGTCCGCCCGCCGCTCGGCCTGGCGCAACGCTTCGCCCGCCGCACCGGCGGCGATCAGCCAGGCCAGCTCAAGGACGCCGCGGGCCTGCAGGAGCGCCTCGCCCACGTCGCGCAGACCGGAGAGCGTCGCCGCCAGGGGGAGCGCGACAAGCATGACCACGCTCGTCACCACAGTGGCGGTGCGATGCCCGGCCCGCACCGTCGCGTACACCGCGACCAGGTACGCGACCGCGAACACGGTGAATCCGGCGGCCTGGTAACCCACCGCGCAGGCTCCGGTGCCGACCAGGACGGCGACCGGGGCGCGCCGGCGCGCGGCCAGCGCCAGACCACCGGCCGCCAGCAGCGTGACGCCGAGCAGACCCGCGCCACCGGCCGGGCGGTCTCCGGACAGCCCGCTGATCAGCAGGATCGCCGCCACCCCGACCGCGATCAGCCAGTCCCGGACCCGCAATCGTGGGCTGCTCATGCGCGCACCATAACCGGGCGCCTGCCCCGGCGACTCGTGCGCGGGAACGAGCCGCGCCTACCACGTACGCGGTATCCGCACGGCCCGCACCCACGCTCGCAGCAGCGTGAAGTGTCCACATCGGCACGACGCAACGGGACGGGTCCACCGGACAGGATCAGCGACATCCGGACACGAAGGAGAACCTCATGCCGATCAGTGACCTGCTCGCCGCGTCCACCGTCGACGCGTACACCCTGACCGGGGACCGCCTCGTGGCCACCGTGGCCGCGATCGCCACGCTGGCCGCCGTGATCATCGGCGGGCTGGCGCTCGCCCGCCCCGCCGGCCGCAGCGGGAGGCGGAACGCGCTCGTGGCGGTGGTGGCGGGGGTGACCGGCACGCTCGTGGGCGGGCTGGTGGTGGGCACCGCCGACGGTGGCCCCGGCACCGGCAACGGCATCGTCGGCGGGTACGCGGCCCTGGTGCTGGGGCTGGTCGCCGCCCTCCTCGGCGGGCTGGCGCTCGCCCGCACCCGCCGCACCGCCTGAAGACCCAGCCACCGAGGATCGCGCCGACCGGCGGCGGGCCACCTAGTGACGCGGATCGACCGGCGCAGACGGCCGCCGCGGACCGCCCTGCGGTGGCGGCCGGCTCCGGCTGGCCGCCACCCACCGGCAGCCGGACCGACCGGTGCCGCCCACGGACCCTGGTGAGGCTGCTATCGGCTCGGGAGCGATCGCGGTAGCCCGAAGGATGGGAGGACGGTGTTCTCGAAACGGGTCATGGCGCAGATCCGGGCGCCGGTGAGAGTGAGGACGTAGAGACCGGTCCCATGGCTGATGCCGTTCGGGGAGCGTAGGTATGCGCCGAACGCGGGTTGACCGTTGGCTCGCGTCGGGACGAGGTCGAACCGCCGACCGGCGTGGAAGATGCTGGCGCAGAAGCGGGCCACGACGTCCCGGCCCTCGTACTCGAAGGGCATCGGTGGCATCGAGATGAAGACGTCGTCGGTCAGGAGGGCCACCAGCGCGTCCAGATCGGCGGACTCCCAGGCACGGAGGAACTTCGCCACGATCGCATCCTCAGCGGCTGAGTCGGGGACGGGTGACCGTTCGCGGTCGTCGGTCGTGGGCCGTCGGTGCTGCAGGCCGGCGCGCGCCCGTTTGAGAGCGCTCTTGACCGACTCGACGCTTGAGCCCAGCATGCCGGCCACCTCGTTCGCCTGGTAGCCGAGGACGTCGCGCAGGATGAGCACGGCGAGCTGGCGAGGCGGCAGAATTTGAAGGGCGGTTACGAAGGCCAGGGAGATGGCTTCGGTCTGCTCGTAGCGGGCCGCTGGGCCGAGGGGCGCGTCGATGGCTCCCTCGAGCAGGGCGTCGGGAAATGGTTCGAGCCAGACGACCTCGCCGATCCGCGTCGGCTCGGGCGGTTCAACATCGGGTACGTCCCACTGCTTGGCCGGGCGTCGACTGGCGGACCGGCGTGCGTTGAGGCACCGGTTGGTGGTGATGCGGTAGAGCCAGGTGCGCAGCGAGGCCCGTCCCTCGAACCCTCCGAGGCCTCGCCAGGCGGCCAGCAGCGCCTCCTGCAGGGTGTCCTCGGCGTCCTGGAACGATCCGAGCATCCGGTAGCAGTGCACCTGCAGCTCCCGGCGGTACGGTTCGGTCAGCTCCCGGAACGCGTCGCCGTCCCCGGCCTGCGCCCTGCGGATCAAGTCAGCTGCCGCTTCCTCCACCTCGGGCCACCCTCTTCCCGCGAGTTGTCGCGCTTCCTGTCTGGACACCGGCCAAGGGGCGAACGGGGCGGTTGGCGGGCGCCACTTTCGCCACGCGGCGTTGTCTACATCATCGGTAGCGGACAACGCCGAGAAGGAGACCCGACGTGGGAAAGATCGTCATCAGCGAGAACGTCTCGCTCGACGGAGTCGTTCAGGACCCGACCGGTGAGGAGGGCTTCGGGCGCGGTGGCTGGTTCAGCCAGGTCGGGGACAGAGACCGCGAAGCGTGGGCCCAGGTCGAGCGTGACGAGGCGCTGGGCGCCGAGGCGCTGCTGCTGGGCCGGCGGAGCTACGAGTTCTTCGCCGCGCGGTGGCCGTCCCGCAGGGGTGGGTGGGCGGACAGGCTGAACAGCCTGCCCAAGTACGTCGTCTCCGCGACCCTGGAAAATCCCAGGTGGAACAACTCGACGGTCCTGACCGGCGACGTGGTGACCGAAGTCTCGAAGCTGAAACAAGGGTTGAACGGGGACATCGTCGTCTACGCCAGCGGCCGGCTCGTGCACACCCTGATAGAGCACGACCTCGTCGACGAGCTGCGGCTGATGATCCACCCGTTCGTCCTCGGGGCCGGCGAGCGCCTGTTCGGCGGGACCAGCGACCAGAAACCCATGCGCCTGGTCGACATCCGAGCCGTCGGCGACGGGCTCGCCTTCCTCACCTACCAGCCCGTCCGAGACGCCTAGCTACCGCTGGAGGTCGCCGACAACCTGCCGGGCGTGGTGCTGGTGCGTGACCCCCGAGGACCCCGACGGCGGAACGCTGCGCTTCGAGCCGTACGCCTGGCGGGTCTTCGCGGCCGCGGTGAAGCGCGACTGACCGGCGGCGCTCAACTCCGGCGCGGCTTGTACGCGCTGACCGTGGCCGGCAGGCCCCGGCGGAGGATGCCGGCCCAGTCGGTGTCGCCCCGCAGCACCGCCGCGGCGGTCTTGCGGGCCTGGTCGGCGGTGAAGTGCGGCGGCAGCATCAGCTCGGCCGGGTCGACAAGGGCGTTGATGACGGTCGGGCGGTCGGCGTTGAGGGCCCGTTCCCACGCGCCGGGCACCTGGTCGGGGGAGTCGACAAGTTCGCCGCCGAGCCCCAGCACCTCCGCCCACCGGTGGTAGCCGATGTCGGGCAGCTGCTGGCTGTCCGGGAACATCGGCGTGCCCTCGCTGGACCGCTGCTCCCAGCTCACGAACGCCAGGTCCCGGTTGTTGAGGACCAGCACCACGAAGCGCGGGTCGGCCCAGCCGCGCCAGTACTTCGCCACCGTGATCAGTTCGTTGACGCCGTTCATCTGCATCGCGCCGTCGCCGATGAGGGCCACCAGCGGCCGGTCCGGGTGGGCGAACTTGGCGGCGAGGGCGTACGGCATGGCGCCGCCCATGGACAGCAGGGTGCCCGACAGGCTGGCCAGCATGCCGGGGCGGACCTGGATGTGTCGCGCGTACCAGGCGGTGGCGGTGCCGCAGTCGACGGCCAGCATCACGTCGTCGGGGAGCCGGTCGCTGAGGCTGGCGAAGAGCAGCTGCGGGTTGACCGGGTCGCCCGACTGCCCGGCCAGCTCCCGCTGCGACTGCCGCCACGCCGAGGTGTCCCGGGCGATCGTCTCCCGCCAGCGGGTCGGCCCGGGACCGGGACCCAGCTCCCGCAGCAGCGCCCGTAGCGTCGGGGCGGCGTCGCCGGTCAGGTTCACCTCGGTCGGGTAGCGCAGCCCCAGCAGGGTGCCGTCGTGGTCGATCTGCACGGCGCGGGCCTGCCCGGGCGGCGGGTAGAACTCCGAGTACGGCATGTTGCTGCCGACGATCAGCAGCCGGTCGCACCCCTGCATGAGCTGCCAGCTCGGCCGGCTGCCGAGCAGACCGATGGCGCCGGTCACCCAGGGCTCGCGGTGGTCGACGGCGGCGAACCCGAGCAGCGCCGTGGCCACACCGGCGCCGAGCCGGCGGGCGATCTCGCGTACCTCGGTCTCGGCGCCCAGCGCGCCCTGGCCGACGAGCACCGCCACCCGCTCGCCGCCGCGCAGCACCTCGGCGGCCCGGCGGACGTCGGCCTCCGGCGGCACGGTCGGGCCGCTGCTGGGCACGCTGCTGGTGTGGTAGTAGCCGTGGGCGTACGGGGGGTCGGGCACCGCCGGCTTGTCCTGCACGTCGAGGGGGAGGACCAGGGCGGTGACGGTACGCCGGGCGAGCGCCGTGCGGCACGCCCGGTCCACCAGGTGGCGTACCTGGGTGGGGTGGTCGAGCTGGGCGAGGTACGCGGCGGCGACGTCCTTGTAGAGGGCGAGCAGATCCACCTCCTGGTAGTAGCCGCCGCCCTCGGCGGTGAGCGCCGTGTGCCCGACCAGCGCGACGACGGGCTGGTGGTCGAGTTTCGCGTCGTACAGGCCGTTGAGCGCGTGGATCGCCCCCGGCCCGCTGGTGACCAGCACACAGCCGAGGGGCCCGCCGCCGTACTTGACGTGCGCCGACGCCGCGAAACCCGCGGTCTCCTCGTGCCGTACCTGGACGAACTGCGCCTTCTCGTCGGTGCGTTGCAGGGCGGAGGTCATGCCGTTGATGCCGTCACCGGGGAAGCCGAAGTACCGGCGGACGCCCCAGCAGGCCAGCCGCTGCACGATGTGGTCGGCGACCGTCGCGTTTCGGGGCAGGGACCACGGCGGGGTCGGCCGCCACCCGTCACCGTCGATGCTCACGGGCGCGGCTTTCCCCGGCCACGACGGCGGAAACACCCCGAAAGGGTGGCGCCCGGTGCGGGGAGGGGAAGCCCGCACCGGGCGTCGTAGGGAATGGTCAGCTAGCCGAGCAGGACGGGGTCAGCGTGCCGGGGCTGCCGTTGCCCTGGAAACCGAACTCCGTGGTCTGGCCGGCGCCCAGCCGGCCGTTGTAGCTCATGTTGCTGAACCGGACCGTCCCGCTGTTGGCGCTGGGGGTGGCGTTCCACGAGTTGACCAGCGACACACCGCCGGGCAGCGTCATGGTGACCGCCCAGCCGTTGGTGCCGGACGAGCCCGCCGTCACCCGGACGGTGGCAACGAAACCGCCGGTCCAGGTCTGCAGGCTCACCGAGGCGTTGCAGCCACCGGGGCCGGGCGGCGGCGTGCTCGGCGGCGGGGTCGACGGCGGCGGGGTGGACGGCGGCGGCGTGGATGGCGGCGGGGTGGTGGGCGGCGGGTTGCCGTCGTTGAGCGCGTTCAACACCGCGGTGTAGGCGGGCTTCTTGTTGCCGCTGGCGTCGAAGAGCAGCGGGTTCTGGTACGAGCGCCACGAGTCGCTGTCCCGGATGCCCCAGACGGTGATGCCGTTGCAGCGGGCGACGGCGAGGCAGTCCTCGACCACCCGGCGGTAGGTGTCCGCCGACGCGCCCTCGATGTCCAGCTCGGTGATCTGCACGTCCACGCCGAGCGCGGCGAAGCTGGACAGGGTGGTGCGGTAGTTGCTCGGGTACGGCGACTGGTTGTTGAAGTGCGACTGCAGACCGACGCAGTCGATCGGCACGCCGCGCTGCTTGAAGTCGCGGACCATCCGGTAGACGGCCTGCGTCTTGGCGTGGGTCCAGTCGTCGGTGTTGTAGTCGTTGTAGCAGAGCTTCGCGTTCGGGTCGGCGGTCCGGGCGGCCCGGAACGCCGCCTCGATCCAGTCGTCACCGGTGCGCTGCAGGTTGGAGTCGCGCCGGGCGCCGGTACTGCCGTCGGCGAACGCCTCGTTCACCACGTCCCAGGAGTCGATCTTGCCCCGGTAGTAGGTGGCCACCTGGGTGACGTGGTTGAGCATCGCCTGGCGCAGCGCGGTGCCGGACATGTTCTGCATCCAGCCGGGCTGCTGGGAGTGCCACGCGAGGGTGTGGCCGCGGACCTTCATCCCGTTGGAGCGGGCGTGGTTGACGATGCGGTCGGCGTTGGCGAAGTTGAACTGCCCCTGCTGCGGCTCGGTCGCGTCGATCTTCATCTCGTTCTCGGGCGTGACCGAGTTGAACTCGCGGTTCAAGATGCCCACGTACGTGCTGTCCGAGAGCTTGTTCGCCGCGACCGCCGCGCCGAAGTAGCGGCCCTTCTCGGCGGCCGACGCGCCCAGCGTGGTGCCGGCGCTCGCCGTCGGGGCGAGGGCGACCGTGGCGCCGACGAGGGCGCCGGTGACCGCGACCGTCAGGGCCAGGCGCCGAACGGTGCGGGCGCGGGTCGTTCGGTCCCCACGTGGGACCGGGGGGTTGCTCATGTCGATGCCTTCCGGGAAAGTCGGATGGTGGGTGCGGGTGCCGGGCCGGCGCTGCCCATCGCGCCGGGCGCGACCCGCGCAGGCCGCCCGGAGGCCTGCTGAAGATCACGATCTGGAGTGCTCATCCGCGCGGGTCGATGCTATCGGAATGTTTCCGGAAGGCTCAACCATCGACAGCGCCCGGGTTTCGCCGGAAACCGGCCGGCAGGCCACGTCGCGCCCGGAGGGGACGGCCGGAAGATTCCCGGTAACGCGGCCGGCGACGGCCGCCGCCGACCTCCCCGCGCCGTCCGGCAGAATCGTCAGGTGCCCGTCCACCTGATCACCGACCCCGACGACGACCGGATCGCCGACTACCGCGCGCTCACCGACGTCGAACTGCGGACGCGCTGGGAACCCCCGCACGGCCTGTTCATCGCCGAAGGTGAACTCGTGCTCCGCCGCGCCCTGCGGGCAGGGTACCCGCCCCGGTCGTACCTGGTCGACGCCAAGCGGGCCGACCAGGTCGCCGACCTGGACACCGGGGCCGCACCGGTCTACGCGGCCACGCCCGAGGTGCTGCGGCAGGCCACCGGTTTCCACGTGCACCGGGGCGTGCTCGCGTCGTTCCGGCGCCGTCCGCTGCCGGCCGCCGCCGACGTGCTCGCCTCGGCCCGCCGCGTGGTGATCCTGGAGGAGGTCAACAACCACACCAACCTGGGAGCGATCTTCCGGGCCGTCGCGGGTCTCGGCGTCGACGCGGTGCTGCTGTCGCCGACCTGCGCCGACCCGCTCTACCGGCGCAGCGTACGGGTCAGCATGGGCGAGGTGTTCGCCGTCCCGTACGCCAAACTCGACCCCTGGCCCGACGCGCTCGCCGAGGTCCGCGCCGCCGGATTCACCGTCCTGGCGATGACCCCCGCCCCGGACGCGGTCCCGATCCAGCACCTCGACGCCGCCCAGCGGGCCCGGGCCGCGCTGCTGCTCGGCGCCGAGGGCGCCGGCCTGACCCGGGCCGCGATGGACGCCAGCGACGTGCGGGTGGTGATCCCCATGCGGCGCGGCGTGGACTCGCTCAACGTCGCCGCCGCCACCGCCGTCGCCGCCTGGGAACTGGGCCGCGACGACCCCCTCTGACCTCGCCCGTTGCGACGGGCGGCGGTAGCGTGTCGCCGTGTTTCCCACCGTCCGTGAGGTCCTCGCGCTGGAACCGGTGCGCCACGGCGCGCCGCGCCTGGTCGCCGGCGACGCCGGGCTGGACCGGCCGGTCCGCTGGGTGCACGTGGCCGAGGTGCCCGACATCGCCACCCTGCTCGGCGGGGGCGAGTTGGTGCTCACCACCGGGATCGGGTTGCCGGCCGACGACGCCGGCCTGCGGGCGTTCATCAACGGCCTGGCCGACGTCGGGGTCGCCGGTCTCGTGGTCGAGCTCGGCCGGCGGTACGTCGGCGCAGTGCCCCGCGTGATGGCCGCCGCCGCCGACCGGCGCGGGCTGCCCCTGGTGGAGCTGCGCCGGACCACCCCCTTCGTCCGGGTCACCGAGGCGGTGCACGCACTTATCGTCGACGCGCAGCTGACCGAGCTGCGGGCCACCGAGGAGATCCACCAGCGCTTCACCGAGCTGTCGGTGGAGGGCGCCGGACCGAGTGAAGTGGTCCGGCAGGCCGCCGAGCTGTCCGGCTGCCCGGTGGTGCTGGAGAACCTGTCCCGGCAGGTGCTCGCGTACGACCCGGCGGGGCAGAGCGCGGAGCTGCTCCTGGACGGCTGGGAACAGCACTCCCGGCGGGTCCGGCCGGCCGGGCGGACGGCGTACGACGCCGACAGCGGCTGGCTGGTGACCACGGTCGGCGCCCGGGGCCAGGACTGGGGACGGCTGCTGCTGCGCTGGCCCGGCGACGGCGAACTGACCTCCGGGCGCGGTGCGCCGGGGCACGCGCGGGTCGACGAGCCGGCACCGGTCCCCGGCCGTACGCCCGACACCCCACCCACCCGGCTCACCATCCTGGTTGAGCGGGCCGCCTCGACTCTCGCGCTGGGCCGGCTCATCCGCCGGGACGCCGAGGGCCTCGAACGGCAGCTGCACCGCACCCTTTTGACGGCGCTGCTCGACCACTCCCGGCCGGTCGACGAGGTGGCGCTGCGGGCCCGGGCCCTCGGCGTCGTGCTGGAGCGGCGGCACCTGGTGGGCGTGGTGGTCCGGTACCGCGAGGACGCACCCGGTGTCGAACCGGCCGGCGACGGGCTCGCCGCGGGTGGGCCGGAGGCCGGGCCGGCCCGGTTGCGGGACCTCGCCGAGGCGGTCGGTCACGCGGTACGCGAGGCGAACCTGACCGCCCTCACCAGCGCCCTCGACGACCAGGCCGTGGGCGCGCTGCTCGCCGTGCCTGACGCCACGGCCGAGGAACGCTCGCTGGCGGCGTTCGCCACCGCCCTGCGCCGGCACCGCCCGGAGGCGTTCGCCACCCGACCGAGCGACCTGCCCGGCGGGGCGGCCGTGCCCGGCGAGCCTGGGTGCACCGTCCCGCCGCCGCGGGCCGGTGACGCGAGCGGGCCCCCCGCTCCGGCCGGTGCCGTGGTCATCGCCGCCGGCTCGGGCGTCGGCAGCCTCCGGGAGGCGCGACGCTCGCTGGTCGAGGCGCGGCAGGTCGCCGACGCCGCCCGGCGCGACCGGCGGGACCTGCCGGTCTTCCGGCTGCCGCACGTCGGGCTCGCCGGACTGCTGCACCTGCTGCGGGACGAGCCGCGCCTGCAGACGTTCGTCGAGCGCGAGCTGGGCGCCCTGCTGGCGTACGACGCGCAGCACCCCCGGGAGCAACTGCTCGGCACGCTGCGCGCGTACCTGGAGCAGGGCCGCAAC
The DNA here is from genome assembly GCF_040302465.1 of Micromonospora sp. NPDC126480. Classification (NCBI taxonomy): domain Bacteria; kingdom Bacillati; phylum Actinomycetota; class Actinomycetes; order Micromonosporales; family Micromonosporaceae; genus Micromonospora; species Micromonospora sp. NPDC126480. The sequence continues at coordinate 142,549 of NZ_JBEORU010000008.1, read as the reverse complement.
AAGACCGCGGCGGCGAGCGCGGCGCACCTGTCCCGCCCGGCGTTCTACGAGCGCCTGGCCCGCATCGGCCGCATCCTCGACGTCGACCTCGACTCGGTCGACGCCTCCCTGAGCCTGCACGTGGCCCTACTGGCCCTCGACGCCATCCGCACCCCCTGACCCACCCCGTCCCGCGCACGTTGATCAAGAGGTTTTGGTCCTGATTCAACCTTGACCACGACCAAAACCTCTTGATCAACCGCCTTCGGGTGGGGGCTAGAGGGCGTTCAGGGTTTTGAGGTACTGGGCGGGGGTGTGGGTGGGGCCGCCCGGGGTGAGGACGTCGGAGGTGGCGGCCGCGCTCCAGGCGGTGTCGGGTACGGCGTCGATGAGAGCGCGGACCACCGGAGCGTCGCGCCACTGGTCCTGCTCGGCGAGCAGGCTCAGCGCCACCACCGACTCCTCGACCTCGCCGACGCACTCGAACGGCTTGTGCCCGTCCACGCCGAGCAGCTCCCGGTAGCCGGGCAGCTGCTCCGGATCGGCGAGCAGATCCCCGCCGAAGATGTGGGTGATCCGCTCGCGCGGCATGAACGGCGCCAGGGCCAGGAAGACGAACCGGCACTTCGGGCAGTTACGGCACCAGCGCTCGGTCGCGCCGCGCAGCTTGAACGCCGCGTTGCAGCTGGTCACCACGTCGTCGTAACGGTCGATGGTCGCGAACAGCCGGGCGATGTGCAGCTCCGACAGCTGGCGCAGCAGCGAGAAGTACGGGTCGCTGAGCCCGGCGTGCTCGCCGAGCGCCGCCCGCAGCAGCCCCTCCGCCTCGACGCCCTTGGACCACTGGTGGTTGATCTCGTGCCCGTCCCACACCAGGTTCGGGTCGGAGGCGGAGCGCTCGTTGGACATCACCACCGGGCCGAGGCCGTTCAGCACCGCCGTCGCGACCGCGATCAGGGAGTTGATCGCGGTGACCGGGATGTGGCCGTTCAACGCGCCCGCCGCGTTCAGGTCGAACAGCACCGGGTCGATCCGCCGCCGCGCGGCCAGCGCCGGCAGCCCGGAGGCCGCGTTGACCGACTCGATCACCCGATTCGGGTTGACCGAGAACGGCACCGGCTCGAACCCGCCCCGGCGCAGCGCCTCCAGACTCACGATCGAGTCCTTGCCGCCCCCGACCGCGGAGAGCGGCCGCCGGCCGTAGGTGTCGTACCCGACGGCCGGCGCGACCTCACCGGCCGGTACCTCGGGACGCAGCTCCAGCACGTGCGGCAGCGCGTTGCGGTACGCGTACTCCCCGAGGCCCTTGGTGTAGACGGCCGTGACCAGTGCGACGGCGGCCGACCCCAGCGGCGCCGGCAGCACCAGCCGGCGCGGCGCGGCGGTCTTGTAGTAGCTGACGCCAGCGACCACGTGCAGCAGTTCCAGGACCCGGCCCAGCGTCGCCACCTGCTCGTCCGACGGCGGTGCCGCCGGCAGCGGGAGCGTGACCACCTCGGTGAAGCGCTGCTCGCCGTCGGGCCCGGTCAGGGCGTAGTCGAACAACGCCTCCCCGGTGGAGAGGTCGATGGAGTAGGACGGGAAGGTGAAGGCGTCCATCCGCCGCGGCTGCTCGTTGGGCACACGCCATACTAGGCCCTGGTTCGTCCGCCGTGCCCGAGTGCGCCGGACCCCGCCCGCCGACGTCGCCGACACCCGAGGAGAGCTTGTGCGCCTGTCTGACCTGCGCGGACGCAAGGTCGCCGTCTGGGGGACCGGCCGGGAGGGCCGGGCCGCGGTGATCGCGATCGCCGCGCACGGCCCGGCGGACCTGGTCGCCGTCGACGACAGCGGTTCCTTCCTCAGTCTGCCCTGGGACGGCCCACTCGCGGAGGCGGCGCCGCTGGTCACCGGCGAGGCGGGCTTCGACCGGCTGGCCGCCGCCGACGTGGTGGTCCGCTCGCCCGGTGTGCCCAACACGCATCCGTGGATGGTCGAGCTGCGAAGCCGGGGCATGCCGGTCACCCAGGGCACCGCACTGTGGATGGCAGACCACGCGGCGCGGACCGTCGGCGTCACCGGCAGCAAGGGCAAGAGCACGACGTCCAGCCTGATCAGCCACCTGCTCGCCGCCGTGGACCGGCCCAACGTCTTCGGCGGCAACATCGGCGTGCCGACGCTGGACCTGCCGGAGGCCGAGCTGTACGTGCTGGAGCTGTCCAGCTACCAGTGCAGCGACCTGACCGACTCGCCCCGGGTCGCCGTGGTGACCGCGCTGTTCCCCGAGCACCTCGACGCGCACGGCGGCGAGCGGGAGTACTACCGCGACAAGCTCAACCTGCTGGCCCACCACCCGCAGACGATCGTCGTCAACGGCGCCGACCCGAGGCTCGCCGCCGAGCTCGGCGACCGGCCGGCCGTGCGCGCCGGAACCCCGGACACCACCCACGTGGCGAGCGGCCCGGACGGCACGCCCTGGTTTTACGACGGCGACCAGCCGCTCTTCCCGCGGGCGGTGCTGCCGCTCGTCGGCCGGCACAACGAGGGCAACCTCTGCGTGGCGCTGGCGGTGCTCGACGCGCTCGGCGTCGACGTGGCCGCCCGCCGGGACACCCTCGCGGTGGCGGTCGCCGAGTTCCAGGGCCTCGCCCACCGGCTCACCGAGATCGCCGACCCGTCCGGGCTGACCTTCGTCGACGACACGCTCGCCACCAGCCCGTACGCGGCGATGCACGCCATCGACGCGTACGACGGGCGGCCGCTCACCGTGATCGTCGGTGGCACCGACCGGGGCCTGGACTACGCGCCGCTGCGCGAACACCTCGCCGAGCGGGAACTCACCGTGATCGGGATCCCGGACAGCGGGCCACGCATCGTCGCGGCGCTCGACGGGCTGCCGAAGGTGCGTTGCGAGGCGGTCGAGGACCTGGTCGAGGCGGTACGGCTGGCCCGGCAGGTCACCCCGGCCGGCGGGGTGGTGCTGCTCTCCCCGGCCGCGCCGAGCTACGGGCGGTTCCGCAACTTCGAGCACCGGTCCGAGGTGTTCGCCGAGGCGGTACGCGACAGCGCTGGCTGAAGTGTTAAGAGGGGGCCCCTTTACAACGCCAGGCGTTAACAAGGGGCCCTTCCTTGCACAGGGTGCGCATCGCGCGGATCGCCGAGCGGATCTCCTGCAGGTAGCGGCCCGCGGTGAGGGTCGGCTCGGGCAGCACGGCCACGTCGGGCAGGGCGGGGTCGACGCCGACCGTCTCGATGCCGCAGCCGTGCGGCAGGGCGAGGGTGCGCAGCGCGTCGCAGTGCTGGAACGGCACGTAGATCGGTGCGGTCACCAGCAGCACCGGGTCGCCGGGGGCGAGCGCCACATGACCGGCCCAGAACCGCTGGGTGTCGGCGGTGTGCGCCCGACGCCGCTCCGGCTCGCTCGACGGGGCGGCCAGCACGCGTACCGGCGGCAGGCCCCGGGGCCGGTACGTGCGCGACGACCATGAGTGGTGCGGGTGGCCGGCCTCGTGCCCGTCCTCCTCGGCCGGCGCGGGCACCCCGAACACCCACCGCACCGCGAGGTCCAGCACGTCGACCTCGGTCGCGCAGGCCGGCAGGCCGGCATCGGCCAGGGCCCGCCGCTCCACCTCGGACAACGGGCGGAGACTGCCGAGCACGGCCAGCTCGCCGCTCGCCGAGACGCCGGCGCGCAGCAGGTGCGCGGCGTACGCCACCCGCCGTAGGCAGGCGTGCGCCAGACCGCCGAGCACCACCAGGTGGGCGTAGTCGGGTCGGGCCGGCGGGACCGGGTGAACCAGGCCGAGCGCGGCGGCGGCGTCGAGGACCAGATCCCTGGTGTACGGGTCGAGGGCCGGCTCGCGGGCGTCCGGGCGTTCCCGGCCGGCGCGGAAGTCCCAGTGCCGGGCGGTGAAGTCGTCCAACCCGTCGAGCAGAGCCGGCAGGTCACCGGCCGGCCAGGCTCCTCCGAAGTGCGTGACCAGGGACCGCAGCGGCGCCGACCCGATCCAGGCCCGGACGCCGCCGACCAGTTCCGTGGCGGACGTCCCGGGCTGCCCGCTCGGCAACGCCACCCCCTGGCTCCGCACCCACCGGATGCTACCGATCAGTCCGCCACACTCTCCGTAGATCTTGGACAGTTTCCGCTCGCGTGGAACGGAAAGTGTCCAAGATCTACGGCTGGCGGACGCGCAGATGCCGCTGGCCGGCACCCGGGTTCGGGTGCCGGCCAGCGGCGTGGTTCCCCCTGTGAGGAAGGTCTGTGGTCAGCTGTTCCAGTGCTCGGCGACGAGGTCGGCGGCCTGCTGCTCCCACTGGGCGTAGTGGTCGGGGTAGGCCGAGACCTGCACGGTCTGCGCGGCCACGGTCAGCGGCATGTCCTGCCAGCCGTCGACCTGCTTGAGGCCCTTGAGGAACGCCATGGTCGAGTACTCGGGGTCGGTGATCTGCTCGACCGTGCCCCACCCGCTGGACGGGCGCTGCTGGAACAGGCCCTGCGAGTCGTGGTCGTTGCGCTCACCCAGGTGACCCAGGTTCTCCAGCTTCGACTCCTGCAACGCCGTGCCGATCGCGACCACGGCGGCCCGCTCGTCCATGCCGGCCTTCTTCGTCGCCGCGATGATCGCCTTCACATTCGCCACCTGCTCATCGGACAGGTCGATCCGCGACTGCGCACCCTGCACACCATGCGGAATCAGCTTGCCCATGTCCGGCTTGTCAGCCTGCACCGCCACAGCGGCGGCCGGGCTGCTCGCCATCGCGGCGGCGGTGGTGTCGTGGTTCAGCGGGCCGGCGACCATGCCACCGGCGAACGCCAGACCAGCAACACCCAGAACGCTCTTACGAAAGATCGTGTTCATGACGGAAGCTCCATTCGGGGGATTGGCACCACGCCACAAGGGGGGACGGCAGTGGTGCAAGCACCATCCGAGGCGCTCACAAGACTTGGGGGAAGAACCCGGCCGGGGCGGGGGGACGCCCTACACGGTGCCGGGTCCAGATGTAACGACCGACCGGCCGACATCATTCCGGCCCACCGCCAACGGGCCCGAAGCCCACGCGGTCCTACTCGATCGTCCACGTGATGTAACGACCCCGAGCCCGCCACCATTCCGCCGACCGGATGCCCCCGACCACACCCCGGAACCGGACACCGACCCCAAAGTTCATCGCGGAACCGGACACCACGCTCGATCTGGCACCAGGCCCGGCCAAGCCCGCGCCGGCCCGGACCGGGCGCCGGGCGCCGTTGACGTGGTGTCAACCGAATGACCCCGGTGCGCTACACAGTGCCAGTTGTCCCCGACGCGCCCCGGTGAGAGCGTGCGAAGACCCCTACCGCGCTGAGAGGTGCACGATGACCGTCGACGACCTGCTGGCCCGGCACCGGGCCGTGCTCCCGTCCTGGATGCCGTTGTACTACGCCGAACCGATCGAGCTCGTCTCCGGCGAGGGCCGGCGGGTGACCGACGCGCAGGGTCGCACCTACCTGGATTTCTTCGGCGGGGTCCTGACGAACATGATCGGGTACGACATCCCGGAGATCCGAGCGGCGGTGGAGCGCCAACTGCGGACCGGGATCGTGCACACCTCCACCCTGTACCTGATCCGGCAGCAGGTGGAGTTGGCCGAGAAGGTGGCGCGCCTGTCCGGCATCCCCGACGCGCGGGTGTTCTTCACCAACTCGGGCACCGAGGCCAACGAGGCTGCGCTGCTGATGGCCACCAACCACCGTCGTTCGCACCAGATCCTCGCCGTCCGCAACAGCTACCACGGCCGGTCGTACGCGGCGATGGGCGTCACCGGCAACCGCGGCTGGTCGGCCAGCCCGCTCAACCCGTTGCAGGTGGCCTGGCTGCACTCCGGTGAGCGGCTGCGCGGGCTGCTCGCCCGGCTGCCGGAGGCGGACCGGATCGACGCGGCGGTGGAGGACCTGCGCGAGGTCCTCGCCACGCAGACCGCCGGTGACGTGGCGTGCGTGATCGCCGAGCCGATCCAGGGCGTCGGTGGATTCGTGCACGGCCCGGACGGGCTCTTCGCGGCCTGGAAGAAGGTCCTCGACGAGCACGGCATCCTGCTCATCTCCGACGAGGTGCAGACCGGCTGGGGGCGTACCGGCGAGCACTTCTGGGGTTACCAGGCGCACGGCGTCACCCCGGACCTGCTGACCTTCGCGAAGGGCGTCGGCAACGGGTTCGTCCTCGCCGGTGTGGTCGGGCGGGCCGAGGTGGTCGAGTCGGTGCCGGCGATCAGCTTCTCCACGTTCGGCGGGAACCCGGTCTCCACGGCCGCCGGCAACGCGGTCCTCGACTACCTGCTCGACCACGACCTTCAGGCCAACGCGGCCCGCGTCGGCGCGATCCTCGCCGACGGCCTGCGGGCCGCGGTGGGCGGGCTTCCGGAGGTCGCCGAGGTACGCGGCAAGGGCCTGATGCTGGGCGTCGAGTTCGTCCGGCCGGGCACCGGCGAGCCGGACCCGGCGCTGACCACCCGCGTCTTCGAGGCGTGCCGGGCCGGCGGTCTGCTCGCCGGCAAGGGCGGCCTGTACGGCAACGTGCTGCGGATGGGCCCGCCGCTCACGCTGACCGAGGACGAGGCCCGCGAGGGCCTGGCCATCCTGGTCGACGCGATCCGCTCCTGCGTCGCCCAGGCGGTGCCGGCGTGAGCGCGAGGAGTGAGCCGGGTCTGCGAGCCCCGCAGTCGCGAACGGAAGGCGGCACCATGAACCTGATCGGGCACTACGTCGACGGAAAGCGTGTCTCGGGTTCCTCGGAGCGGCGCGGTGACGTCTTCGACCCGGCGACCGGCGCGCGTACCGGGCAGGTCGAGCTGGCCTGCGCCGCGGACGTGGCGGTCGCGGTCGAGGCCGCCGAGCGCGCGGCACGGACCTGGCGGGACGCCTCCCTGGCGAAGCGGACGGCGGTGCTGTTCGCCGTCCGCGAACTGGTCAACGCGCGGCGCGACCGGCTCGCCGAGGTGATCACCGCCGAGCACGGCAAGGTGCTCGCCGACGCCGCCGGCGAGGTGCAGCGCGGGCTGGAGGTCATCGAGTACGCGTGCGGCATCCCGTCGGCGCTGCGCGGCGGGTTCAGCGAGAACGTGTCGACCGAGGTCGACTCGTACGCCATCCGCCAGCCGCTCGGCGTGGTCGGGGTGATCAGCCCGTTCAACTTCCCGGTGATGGTGCCGCTGTGGTTCGTTCCGGTCGCGGTGGCCGCCGGCAACGCGGTGGTGCTCAAGCCCAGCGAGAAGGACCCGAGCGCGGCCCTGCTGCTGGCGGAGTGGTTCACGGAGGCGGGCCTGCCGGACGGCGTGCTCAACGTCGTCAACGGCGACAAGGAGGCCGTGGACGCCCTGCTCGACCATCCGGCGGTGCGGGCGGTGTCGTTCGTCGGCTCCACGCCGGTCGCCCGGTACGTCCACCAGCGTGGGTCGATGGCCGGCAAGCGGGTGCAGGCGCTCGGCGGCGCGAAGAACCACATGGTGGTGCTGCCCGACGCCGACCTGGACCTGGCCGCCGACGCCGCCGTCAACGCCGGGTTCGGGTCGGCGGGGGAGCGGTGCATGGCGATCTCGGCGCTGGTCGCGGTGGAACCGGTCGCCGACGCGCTGGTCGCGAAGATCGCCGAGCGGATGGCCGGGCTGCGCACCGGGGACGGCCGGCGCGGCTGCGACATGGGTCCGCTGGTCACCGCCGCGCACGCCGAGCGGGTGCGGTCGTACGTCGAGGCGGGCGTTGCGGCCGGCGCGGTCCCGGTGGTCGACGGGCGGGACGTGCGGCCGGACGGGGACCCGAACGGCTTCTGGCTCGGCCCGACGCTGTTCGACCGCGTCACGCCGGACATGTCGATCTACACCGACGAGATCTTCGGGCCGGTGCTGTCGGTGGTCCGGGTCGGCTCGTACGACGAGGCGGTGGACCTGGTCAACGCCAACCCGTACGGCAACGGCACGGCGATCTTCACGAACGACGGTGGCGCGGCCCGGCGCTACCAGCACGAGGTGGAGGTCGGCATGGTCGGGATCAACGTGCCGATCCCGGTGCCGATGGCGTACTACTCCTTCGGCGGGTGGAAGGCCTCGCTCTTCGGCGACCTGCACGCGCACGGCGAGGACGGGGTGCGCTTCTTCACCCGGGGCAAGGTGGTCACCAGCCGGTGGCTCGACCCCCGTCACGGCGGGGTCAACCTCGGCTTCCCCACCCAGACCTGAGCAGCCGCAGGGTGCCCGCCCCGACCAGGTACGCGGCGAGCGCCGGGACGGGCAGCCCGACCGGCTCCGGGGCGCCGCGCGGGGTGACGGCGTTGTCGACAAGCGCGTACACCACGGCGGCGAAACCGGCGGCGGTGAGCGCGGTCCGGACGGTGGCCCGGTCGCGCCCGGGCCTCGCGTGGCCCGGGCCGCCCTCCGGCGTCCCGCTGCCGTCGCCGCCGGCCGGCTCCGGGACGCGGGCGGCCGGTGGACGGCCGGTGCGCGCCTCGACCGGTCCGAAGGCGGCCACCAGCACCGCCAGCACCACCGCCAGCAGCAGCACCCACGGGATCCGCCAGGCCAGCCAGGCGGCCGAGCCGGCCGGCGGGGTCGGCAGCCGTCCCAGCGCGTCCAGGCCGCCGACCGCGAGGATCGCCGCGCTCAGATGCCACAGGAAGACGGTCAGCACGACGGCGTTCACCGCGATCACCGCCATCCAGGGCCGGTCGCGGCGCAGCCAACGCTGTGCGGGCCCGCGTAGCAGCAGGATCAGCCCGAGCTGCGCGGTGGTCACCGCCAGCAGCGCCAGGCTCGGTGGCGCGGCGTTGTCGAGCCGCTCGCCCGGGATGTTGATCATGCTGACCGGGTACGGGCCGGGTCCGGTCAGCAGCACCGCCACCCCGAGGCCGCCGAGCAGCGCCGTCCATCCGGCCCGCCGGGACAGCGGCAGCCGTCGGGTCCGCACGCGGGCTGTGGGGCCCCCGGGCGGCGTGCCCGCCGCGCCGGACGGAGGTTCCCGGCGGGTGTCGTACCAGGCGAAGCCGAGCTGGTGCACGGCCAGCCAGCCGAAGAGGTAGTTCGGCAGGGCCGCCTCCGCCGGGCCGAGCGCGCGGCCCAGGTCGCCCAGCGCCACCAGCAGCGCGAGCGCCACCGCCACGAGGAGCCCGTAGCGGCGGTGCAGCGCGTACATCACCGGGGTCAGCGGCACCACGACGAGATAGGCGGCGAGGAACCACAGCGGGATGGTGGCGAACCAGACCACGGTGCGGATCAGCGACGGCTCGGCGCCGAGGAGCCGGGCGGCGAGGGCCCCGAGCGTCAGGACGAGCACGAGTACGCTGGTCGGCCGCAGCAGTCGGGCGCTGCGGCCCAGCAGCCAGCCGGTGCCGTCGCCGCCCCGGCGGCGGTGTGCGGTCAGGGACGCGGCGTTGGCGTAGCCGCCGACCAGGAAGAAGACCGGCATGACCTGGACCGCCCAGGTCAGCGGGTACGCCCAGGGGAGGTCGGGTAGCGCGGAGCGGGCGGTGGGACGGCCGGTGGCGTCGTACCCGATCGTGGCGACCGCCCAGTGACCGAGGACGACGAGCACGATCGCGAGGGCCCGGAGCAGGTCGACGTAGCGGTCCCGGCCCGCCGGGGTGGCCTCGGCGAGCCGGCGCAGTCGGCCCATGGCCGTAAGCCTAGGTGACCGTGGCGGTAACGGTTCGGTGTTCGGGTCTTGAAGTCCGGGCGCTCCTGTCGTAGAAATTCTTCAGCAACATTCGACAAACTGAAGACAAACTTCCCCCTGCCTCGCGCGACGGCCCGCCACCCCCGTGTCCGGCGGCCGCCGGAGACCCGATCCGAGGAGCGACCATGAACAGGCGTGACATCCTGCGGCGCACCGCCGCCGCCGGCCTCCTGGCCACCCCCGCCGCCGGCCTGCTCGCCGGCTGCGCCACCGGCGGCGGTGACGACGGCGACGCCGACACCTACAAGGGCACCAAGAGCGAGCAGAACCCCCTCGGGGTCAAGGAGGACGCCCCCCTCGAGGTGGTCATCTTCAACGGCGGCTTCGGCGAGGAGTACGCGAAGGCCCACGAGGCCATGTACACCGAGAAGTACCCGAAGGCGACGATCAAGCACTCGGCGACCCAGGAGATCGCCAAGACCCTCCAGCCGCGCTTCGTCGACGGCACCCCGCCGGACGTGGTGAACAACTCCGGCAAGGACCAGATCGACTTCAACGGCCTGGTCTCCCAGAACGCCATCGCCGACCTGGGCGAGGTGCTCAACGCGCCGAGCCTTGACATTCCCGGCAAGACGGTCAAGGACACCCTGCTGCCCGGCGCGGTCGAGGTCGGGTCGTACGACGGCAAGTTCATGGTGTTGAACTACACCTACACCGCGTACGGCATCTGGCACTCCACCAAGCTCTTCGCCGACCGGGGCTGGCAGTACGCGAAGACCTGGGACGAGCACATCGCGCTCTGCAAGCAGATCAAGGCGGCCGGCATCGCCCCGTGGACGTACGCCGGCAAGCACCCCCGCTACATGAGCTGGCCGCTGATCGCCACGGCCATCAAGTTCGGCGGGCCGTCGGTCGCCACCGCGATCGACAACCTCGAGCCGAACGCGTGGAAGTCCGACGCGATGAAGGCCGCCGCCGACGCCTGGCACCAGATCGTCAAGGACAAGTACATCCTGGACGGCTCGCCGGGTCTCGACCACGTGCAGTCGCAGACCGCGTGGTCCCAGGGCAAGGCCGCCTTCGTCTCCTGCGGCTCGTGGCTGGAGAGCGAGCAGAAGAAGGTGACCCCCGAGGGCTTCAACATGACGATCCAGCCGACGCCCAGCCTCGGCGCCGGCGACAAGCTGCCGTTCGAGGCGATCCGCGGCACCGCCGGCGAGCCGTTCATGGTGCCGGCCAAGGCGAAGAACCTGGCCGGCGGCCTGGAGTACTTCCGGATCATGCTGTCCAAGAAGGGTGCCCAGGACTTCACCAGGAAGGTCTCCAGCCTGACCGTTGTGGCCGGGGCGACCGAGGGTGTCGAGCTGCCGTTCGGTCTCAGCACCGTGACCAAGGCCTTGGACGCCTCCGGCAGCAACGGCTTCAACTGGGTCTACAACAACTACTACCGGAAGCTGGAGCGGGAGCTCGTCGACGCGGCGTGCGGCGAGTTCTTCAGCGGCCGGATCGGCCCGGCCGAGTTCCTCGACATGTGCCAGAAGGGCGCCGACTCGATCGCCCAGGACAGCTCGATCAAGAAGTACAAGCGGGCCGCGTGACATCCGGCCGGCGGGGACGGCGCGCCCGTCCCCGCCGGCCCACCGCACTCGGGAGTAGGTCCTTCTCGTGAAACATGGCAAGTACCCGCTGATCGTCACGTTCCTGGTGCCGCCGCTGCTGCTCTACGGCATCTTCGTCATCTCGCCGTACCTGCAGGCCTTCCAGATCTCGACCACCGACTGGCTCGGCTACTCGGCCGAGGCCAACTCCGTCGGGCTGGCCAACTTCGAGCGGCTGCTGAACGACGACCGGGTGTGGAACGCGCTCAAGAACAACGCCTGGCTGCTCGCCGTGGTGCCGGTGGTGACCATCGGGTTGGGTCTCTTCTTCGCCACCATGCTCAGCATGGGCGGCCGCAAGGGGCGGGCCGGTGTCACCGGAGTCCGCGGAACGTCCGTCTACCGGATGGTCTACTTCTTCCCGCAGGTGCTCTCGGTGGTGATCATCGCCCTGCTCTGGAAGGAGGTCTACCACCCCAACAGCGGCCTGCTCAACGGCGCTCTGCGCGTCGTCGGCCTGCCGACGCCGGCCTGGCTGGGCGATCCCCGGTTCGCGTTCTGGTGCGTCCTGGCGGTGATGGTCTGGGCCAACGTCGGCTTCTACGTGGTGCTCTTCGGCGCGGCCATGTCGGCGATTCCGCGCGACATCTACGAGGCGGTGATGCTCGACGGGGCGTCGCGGTGGACCACGCTGCGGAAGATCACCATTCCGCTGCTCTGGGACACCGTGCAGGTCGCCTGGATCTACCTGGCGATCGCGGCGCTGGACGGGTTCATCCTGATCCAGCAGATGACAAACGGCGGCCCCAACTTCTCCTCCGACGTGATCGGGCTGCGGATGTACGAGACGGCGTTCGGCAGCGAGAGCAAGTTCGGGTACGCCTCGGCGATCGGCGTCGTGCTGTTCTTCCTGACCCTGTCGGTGGCGGTGCTGGCCCTGCGGGCCGCGAAGCGTGATCGGATCGAGTACTCGTGACCATTCTCGACAAGACCACGACCGAGGGCGCGGCTGCGGCGGGCCGGTCGGCGCCGAGGGGCCGGGCGTCCCGGCGCGAGGCCGGCGGCGCCAACGTCTTCTCGCACGGGTTCCTGCTGGTCTGGGGCGCGCTGACGGTGCTGCCGCTGCTCTGGATGTTCCTCAGCTCGTTCAAGAGCGACGGCGAGATCCTCTCCGACCCGTGGGGGCTGCCGGGCGCGCTGCGGTTCGAGAACTGGGCGCGCGCCTGGACCGAGGCGCACATCGGCCGGTACTTCCTGAACAGCGCGATCGTGGTGTCCGGCTCGCTCACCCTGACCATGCTGTTCGGCGCCACGGCGGCGTACGTCTTCGCCCGGTACGAGTTCCGCGGCCGGCAGATCCTCTACTACCTGTTCGTCGGCGGGATGATGTTCCCCGTCTTCCTCGCCCTCGTGCCGCTGTTCTTCGTGGTGCGCAACGCCGGGCTCTTCGGCACCTGGACCGGGCTGATGCTGGTGTACGCGGCCTACTCGCTGCCGTTCACGGTCTTCTTCCTGACCGCCTTCTTCCGGACGCTGCCGACCGCGGTCGCGGAGGCCGCGCTGATCGACGGCTGCGGTCACTTCCGGCTCTTCTTCCGGGTCATGCTGCCGATGGCCCGACCGGGAATGATCAGTATCGCGATCTTCAACTTCCTCAGCCACTGGAACCAGTTCATCCTGCCGCAGGTGCTCATGCAGGGCGACGACTCGAAGTGGGTGCTGGCGCAGGGCCTCACCGCGTTGGCGGTCAGCCAGGGGTACGAGGGTGACTACAGTGGCCTGTTCGCCGGCCTGACCATCGCCACGCTCCCGGTGCTGGCCGTCTACATCCTGTTCCAGCGCCAGATCCAGACCGGCCTGACCGCCGGCCAGCTCAAGTAACCCGGTGTCCGTAACTGACCCGCCCCGCGAGATCGCACTCGATCGGTGAAGTAGTGGCTTCCCACCCGGCGGGAGGCCACTACTTCTGCGTTCGAGCGTGACCTTGGCCCGGTCGTCGGACGCGGCCCGCGGCGGCGCGGCGACGGGGCTCAGGAAGCGGGGACCAGGCGGGCGTGCAGGGCGGCCGGGTCGCCCGCCTCGGGCAGGCCGAGCGCGGCGAGCCAGGCCGCCGCGGCGGCGCCGTCCCCGGCGGACCGTACGTCGACATCCGGCCACCGCCGGGCGACCTCGGTGCGGACCGCCGTCGCCAGCGGGGTGTCGCCGGTGAGCAGACCTCCGCCGAGCACCATCGGTGTGGTGTCCCCGGCCGGGCGGATCCGTGCCGCGGTCGCGGCGAGGTGCCGGGCGGCCTCGTCGATGAGCCCGCTCGCCACCGGCTCGCCGTCGACGGCACCGGCCACCACCACCGGCGCCAGTCGGGCCAGCTCCACCGGCGGGCGGCGGGTGACGGCCTGGATGAGCATGTCGACCGTGTCCCGGGGGCGGGACGCCACCTCGGCGGAGCCGAGCAGGTCGGTGAGCACCTGAGCGCCCAGCGGGCCGGGTGTGCGGCCGGCGTCCAGGTCGGCCAGCAGCCGGCGGACCGCCTCCCGGCCCAGCCAGAAGCCTGATCCGGCGTCGCCCAGCAGCCAGCCGTGCCCGTCGGCGACCCGGTCCAGCCGCAGGCCGTGCACCTGGGCGGCGATGGCGCCGGTGCCGGCGATCAGCACGGTCCCGTCCGGCGCGGCGGTGCCCGAGGCGTACGCGACCAGCGCGTCCCCGTGCACGGCGTACGGGCAGCGCAGCCCGGCGTCGTGCCAGGCCCGGTCGAAGGCGGCGCGACCGGCCGGGTCGGCGAGCAGCCGGGCGGCGCCGGCGAGCCCGATCACGCCGGCCCGGACCCGTGCCGGATCGACGTCGGCCAGCGCGGCGCGCAGCGCGGCGTGCAGTTCCCGGGCGGCCGCCTCCGCGCCGTGGCTGGTGGGGTTGCCGCCGCCGGCCCGGCCGGTGCCGAGGCGCTGCCCGTTCAGGCTCAGGGCGGTGGCGCGGGTGGACGTACCCCCGATGTCGAGACCGAGCACGACGGTGCCGGACACGCACCCACCTCCCTGATCGAAGCCGCGTCAATGCTGGTCGGCCTCGCGTCGGCGGGCAAGACCACGAAGGCCGGGCCGGCTGTGCGGCAGGTAACAGTTTGAAAACTTCGCCCACGGCCTTGACACGGAGGGGCCTTCAGTAAGAACTTTTACCACTAACAGTTAACAGTCTTTTCCGAAAGGGCGTCCGATGGTTGATCACGAGGTGGACACCGCCGCGGGGACCGCGGTGGTCGACACCGACGGGTTCGACCGCCGTGGCGCCCTCGGCGGCCCGGCCGGCGGAGTGCTGGCGCGCGTCCGGGCCGGCGCGGGCGAGCTGACCGGAGCGCTGCGCCGGGTCGCCGAGCACGTGCTCAGCGACCCGGAGGCCGCCGCCCGCGCCACGATCGTCGAGCTGGCCGAGCGCAGCGGGACCTCGCCGGCCACCATCACCCGCTTCTGCCGGGCGATGGGCTTCGAGGGGTACGCGGACCTGCGGCTGGGCATCGCCGCCGAGACCGGCCGGGCCCGCTCGGCCGGCTGGACAATCGACATCGGACGGGAGATCCAACCCAGCGACCCGTTGCGCCGGGTGCTCGACCAGATCATCGCCGCCGACACCCGCGCCATGCACGACACCGCCGCGCTGCTCGACCTCGCCGAGGTGGAGCGGGCGGCCGTCGCGATCGCCGGGGCGAGCCGGGTGAACATCTTCGGCGCCAGCGGCAGCGCCCTGGTCGGCGAGGAGATGCAGTTCATGCTGCACCGCATCGGGGTCGCCGCCTGGGCCTGGAACGACGTCCACGAGGGGCTGGCCTCCGCGGCCCTGCTGCGTGCCGGCGACGTCGCCCTCGGCGTCTCGCACAGCGGCCAGACCCGGGAGACCATCGAGATGCTGGCCGAGGCCGGCAGCCGGGGCGCGACCACCGTCGCCGTCACCGGCTTCCCGCGCTCGCCGCTGGCGGAGCTGGCCGACATCGTGCTGCTCACCGCCAGCCAGGCCACCACCTTCCGCCCCGACGCGCTGTCGGCCCGGCACCCCCAACTGGTGGTGCTCGACCTGCTCTACATCGCCGTCGCCCAGCGCACCCACGACCGCGCCCACGCGGCCTTCCGGCGTACCGCCCAGGCCGTCGACGGGCACAAGGCCGCGAAGGGAACCACGCCGTGATCAGCGCGCAGCGGTACGCCGAGGCGGTCCGGCCGGTGCTCGACCGGCTGGTCGACTCCAGCGCCGACGCGCTCGGCGCCGCCGCCGACCTGATCGCCACCAGCCTCCGCTCCGGCGGGGTGCTCCAGGCGTTCGGCGCGGGGCACTCCGAGGCGTTCGCCGCGGAACTGGTCGCCCGGGCCGGCGGGCTGGTGCCCACCAACCGGCTCGCCATCCACGACCTGGTACTGCACGGGGACGCCCCGCGCGACGTGCTCGCCGATCCGAAGCTGGAGCGCGACCCCTCCATCGCCCACCAGATCTACGACCTCGCGGCCCCGCAGCCCCAGGACGTGTTCGTGGTGGCGTCCCAGTCCGGCATCAACGGCTCGGTCGTCGAGCTGGCGGCGCTGGCCACCGGGCGCGGTCACCCGCTGATCGCGGTCACCTCGGTCGAGCACACGGCACGGGTCGCCCCGCGGCACCCGTCCGGGCACCGGCTCGCCGATCTCGCCGACGTCGTGCTGGACAACGGCGCGCCGTACGGCGACGCACTGCTGCCGCTCGAGGGCGGCGGCGCGGTCTGTGCGGTCTCCTCGGTCACCGCCGCGCTGCTGGCGCAGCTGCTGACCGCGGAGGTCGTACGACGGTTCCACCAGGCCGGGGAGGTACCCCCTATCTACCTCTCCGCCAACGTCCCCGGTGGGGACGAGCACAACCACGCCCTCGAGTCGCGGTACGCCGGGCGCCTCCGGCGGACCGCCTGACCCGATATCCCAAGGAGAGTCGCATCATGTCCGTTTCCCCCGAACTGAACCGCCGGACCCTGCTGCGTCGCGCCGCGGCCGCGGGTCTGCTGGTCACACCGGCCGCCGGTCTGCTCAGCGCCTGCGCCGGCAGCGAGCCGGCCAAGAACGAGAGCAACGAAGGGGCCAAGAGCAAGGACAACCCGTTCGGTGTCGCCGCCGACAGCTCGGTCAAGGTGGTCATCTTCAACGGCGGGCTGGGTGACCAGTGGGCCAAGGAAGACGAGGTCATCTTCAAGGCCAAGCACCCGAACGTCACGGTCAACATGAGCTCCACCCAGAAGATCAAGACCGAAGAGCAGCCGAAGATGGCGACGCAGCCCAGCGACGTCGTGATGAACTCCGGCGCCGACATCATGGACATCAGCACTCTGGTCAACGAGGGCGCGATCGAGCCGCTGGACGACC
Source organism: Micromonospora sp. NPDC126480 (assembly GCF_040302465.1). NCBI lineage: Bacteria > Bacillati > Actinomycetota > Actinomycetes > Micromonosporales > Micromonosporaceae > Micromonospora > Micromonospora sp. NPDC126480. The sequence continues at coordinate 125,990 of NZ_JBEORU010000008.1, read as the reverse complement.
TGCTCACCGCCCCCGCCTGGGACAGCGAGGGAACGGTGGCCGACACGCTGCTGCCGGGCACCGTCGCCGACGGCACTTTCCAGGGCAAGTTCTACGTGGTCAACATCGCCTACACGGTGTGGGGCAACTGGTACAACGCGGCGCTGTTCGACAAGGAGGGCTGGCAGCCGCCGAAGACCTTCGACGAGTTCTTCGCGCTCGCACCGAAGATCAAGGCGAAGGGCATGGCCCCGTACGTCCACGACGCCGTGCACGGCTACTACCCGCGCTGGGCGCTGATGGCGACCATCTGGAAGTCCGCCGGCAAGCAGGCCGTGATCGACATCGACAACCTGAAGGAGAACGCCTGGAAGGCCGACGGCATCCTGCCGGCCCTGGAGGCGTGGGAGAAGCTGGTCAAGGACAAGCTGCTGCTGCCCGGCAAGCTCGACCACACCCAGTCGCAGCAGGCGTGGCTGGACGGCAAGGCCGCGTTCATCCAGGTCGGCACCTGGCTCAAGAACGAGATGGCGGCGACCATCCCGCCGGGCTTCGAAATGAAGATCTCGGACTACTGGGGCTTGGGCGCCAGCGACAAGGCGCCGAACGACGTCTACGCCGGCGCCGGTGAGGGCATCGTGGTGCCGGCGAAGGCCCCGAACAAGGCCGCCGCCAAGGAGTTCCTGCGGGCCGTTCTCTCCAAGGCCGGCTCGGCGAAGTTCGCCGAGCTGACCAAGTCGCTCGCGTCGACCAAGGGCTCCGGCGACAACGTCCAGGACTCGGCGCTCGCCAGCGCGAACGAGCTGATGAAGAACGCGCCGAAGGATCTCGTCTCGATCAAGTTCTGGAACTTCTACGCCGACCTGGACAAGGAGAGCCAGAACCTCTCGGCGGAGCTGATGGCCGGCCGGCTGACCGCCCAGCAGTTCGTCGACAAGATGCAGGCGGCCGCCGACAAGGTCGCCAAGGACTCGTCGATCAAGAAGCAGACGCGAGACGCCTGATCCCCGAACGGAAAGAGTGAGTCCAATGCGGCACGGTGTCGCGCGGTTCGTCACGGGCTTCCTGGCCCTGCCGGTCGCGCTCTACCTCTTCTACGTGGTCTGGCCGTTCGCCCAGGCCGCCGGGTACTCGCTGACCGACTGGGGTGGTTACTCCGACCGGCAGCAGTTCGTCGGGCTGGACAACTACGTCCGGCTGCTCTCCGACGAGCTGATCAGGAAGGCGTTCTGGCACAACGTGTTCTTCCTGGTCACCGTGCCGCTGTTCACGATCGCGCTGGCCCTGTTCCTCGCGTTCCTGCTCAACGTGGGCGGACGCGAGGACAGGGCCGGCATCCGGGGCGTCTTCGGCTCCGGCGTGTACAAGGTCATCTTCTTCTTCCCGCAGGTGCTGTCGCTTGTCGTCATCGCGGTCATGTGGCAGCAGATCTACCGGACCGACGGCCAGGGCCTGATCAACGGCGTACTGATCAAGTTCGGGCTGGTCGACGCCGAGAACCCGATCGCCTTCACAAACGACCCGGAGCCGTTCCTCGGCGTCCCCGCCGTGCTGTGGTGGCTGCTGCTGATCGCGGTGTGGAGCGGGGCGGGCTTCTACATGGTGCTCTTCTCGGCGGCCATGCAGTCGATCCCCAAGGACGTGTACGAGGCTGCGATCCTCGACGGCGCCGGCCGCTTCCACACCTTCTTCCGGATCACCCTGCCGCTGCTGCGGGACACCGTCTCGGTCGCCTGGGTCTACCTGGGCTTCATCGCCCTGGACATGTACGCGCTGGTCTTCGTGATGACGCCCAGCCAGGGCGGGCCGAACCACGCCAGCGAGATCTTCGCCTCGGTGATCAACTTCAACGCCTTCCAGAAGGGCCAGTTCGGCTACGCCTGCGCGATCGCCGTATCGCTGGCGATCTTCACGATCCTGCTCGCCGCGTTGCAGCTGAGGATCACCCGTCGCGAGCGGATCGAATACTGAGGAGACTGGTGATGAGCACGGTGACCCACGACTCCGGCCGCGCCCGGCCGGACCTGGTCCCGCCGACCCGTCCCGTGTCGGGCCGGCGGCACGAGCCCGGCGGCAAGGGCGCCGGCGCCCGCATCTTCAACGGCTTCTCGCACCTGTTCCTCTTGGTGTGGGCGGTCATGGTGGTCTACCCGCTGGTCTGGGTGGTGATGTCCGCCCTCAAGACCGACTCCGAGGTGATCCGCGAGCCGCTGTCGCTGGTCCCGGACGCGCTGCAGTGGGACAACTTCGCCCGGGCCTGGACGGCGGGGATCGACAGCTTCTTCCTCAACACCCTGCTGGTGCTGGCCGGCAGCGTCACACTCACCATGCTGCTCGGCTCGATGGCCGCGTACGTCCTGGCCCGCTACGAGTTCCCCGGCAACCGGCCGATCTACTGGATGTTCCTGTCCGGGCTGACGCTGCCCATCTACCTCGCCGCCGTACCGCTGTTCAAGGGTGTCTACAACACCGGCGTGGTCCTGCCGCTGCTCGGGCCGAACAAGCACGTCATGCTGATCATGGTCTACGTGGCCTGGTCGCTGTCGTTCACGGTCTTCTTCATGCACTCGTTCTTCCGGACCCTGCCCAACGCGATCGCCGAGGCCGGCTTGGTCGACGGCGCCTCGCACACCCGGCTCTTCTTCAGCGTGATGCTGCCGATGGCCAAGCCCGGCCTGATCAGCATCGGCATCTTCAACGTGCTCGGCCAGTGGAACCAGTGGTACCTGCCGACGCTGCTCATGCAGTCGGTCGCCGGTGAGCCGAAGAACCAGGTCATCGCGCAGGGCCTGATCGAGCTGTCGGTCAACCAGGGCTACAAGTCCGACTGGTCCGGCCTGTTCGCCGGGGTCACGATGGCGATGCTGCCGGTGCTTGTCGTCTACATCGTCTTCCAGCGCCAGGTGCAGTCCGGCCTGACCGCGGGCGTCAGCAAGTAGCCGCCGGCGAAAACGAGCCCAGTGGCCGGGCGGCCACCCCGCGGGGTGGCCGCCTCCGCTGCTGGGCTGGCCCGCTGGTCGTACCATGGCGGGCCAGGTTTGGAGGTCGTCATGTCGGTCGGCAAGTCAGTGCGGAAACCGTGGCTGCCACCACGCTGGTTCATCCGGCTGGCCTGGTCGATGCACCGGCGCCTGTACCGGACCTCCGGCGGCCGGGCCGGGCTGTGGCGGCCACGCGCCAACGGCTGGGGCGCCCTACGGTTGACCACCACCGGGCGTCGGACCGGCCAACAGCGCAGCGTCATCATCGGGTACTTCGAGGACGGACCCAACCTGGTCTCGATGGCGATGAACGGCTGGGGCGCGGGCGAGCCCGCCTGGTGGCTCAACCTGCAGGCGCATCCGGACGCGACCGTCGAGCTGGTCGACGGGCAGCGGCCGGTGCGTGGGCGCGCCGCGACCGGCGACGAGCGGTCGCGACTGTGGGCCCGCTGGCGCGAGATCGACAAGGGCCTCGACGCCTACGCGGCCCTGCGGCCCGGCGAGACCGCGGTGGTGGTCCTGACGCCCAGGCCGGCGGCGGAGTCGGGGAGCGGGTAACACGGCGACACCGGCCGGATAGATTGGGCCCACCGGCAGCCGACCTACGGGGAGAACGGTATGTGGGGCATCGACGACATGCCGAGCCAGACCGGTCGGGTCGCCGTGGTGACGGGGGCCAGCGCCGGCATCGGGTTCGCGGCCGCCAAGGCGCTGGCGGAGCATGGATGCCATGTCGTGCTGGCCGTGCGGGACCCGGCCCGGGGCGCCGACGCGGCGGCCCGCATCGACGGTTCGACGGCGGTGCTCCGGTTGGATCTCGCCGAACTCGACTCGGTCCGGTCGGCGGCCGCCGAGCTGACCGGCCAACACCCGCGGATCGACCTGCTGATCAACAACGCGGGCGCGTGGTCGGCCACCCGAGCCGAGACCCGCGACGGTTTCGAGTTGCAGCTCGGCGTGAACCACCTCGGGCACTTCGCGTTCACCGGTCTGCTGCTCGGCGCGATGCTGACCACGCCGGCTTCGCGAGTCGTCACGGTGAGCAGCGTGAGCCACCGCGGCGGCGCGATCGACCTGGCCGACCTGCCGATGCTGAGGACCTACCGGCACACCGCGGCGTACGCGCGCTCCAAGCTGGCGAACCTGCTGTTCGCGTTCGAGCTGCACCGCCGGTTGGCGCGGGCCGACGCGGCGACCATGTCGCTCGCCGCGCACCCCGGTGGCGTCTGGACCGGACTGTTCCGCGGCGCGAACCCGGCGCTGCTGGTGCACACCCTGGGCCGGCTCGTGACGCAGTCCCCGGAGCGGGGTGCGCTGCCCATCCTCCGGGCGGCGACGGATCCGGCCGCCAGCGGCGGCCAGTACTACGGCCCGGGCGGGATGGGCGAGTTGCGGGGTGCCCCGAAACTGGTCCGGGCGAACGCCAGCGCGCACGACGAGGCGCTGGCCCGGGAGTTGTGGGGCGAGTCCGAACGGCTCACCGGCGTCGGGTACGAACCGCTCCTGCGGTCGGCCTGAGCCGCGCCGGACCCGCACTCGTACCTGACCGGTCGCCGGGTCGAGATCGCCGCCCCGCCCCACGACACGAGTGTCGGACCGGCGAGGCAGAATCGCGTTCGTGCTGGTGGCGGTGGTGGCGGACGAGGTCGGCGGGGGAGTCCTGCAACCCCTCGACGCCGCCGGCCGCCCCACCGCGCCGCCCGAGCCGGTCGCCGACCTGGCCGCCGCCGTCGCCGCCCGCGAGCGCGCCGACCATCCGCGCTGGGTGTGGGCGTCCGGCGTGGCGCTCTACCCGGCGCTGCTGCGCGCCGGCGTCCGCGTCGACCGGTGCCACGACGTCGAGCTGACCGAGGCGCTGCTGCTCGGGCACGCCGGCCGCTGGGGCGAGCCGCGCTCGCTCGCCGCCGCCTGGGCGCGGCTCACCGGCGCTCCGGTGCCGCCGGACCTGCCGCCGCGCCCGGCCGAGCCGCCCGGCCACGGCCAGGACGCGCTCTTCGACAGCCTGCCGGGCCCGCCGGGCCCCGGCATCGAGGCGCTGACCCGGGTGTACGCCGACCAGCTCGCCCGGGTCGCGGCCACCGAGCACCCCGGCCGGTTCCGGCTGCTGGTCGCCGCCGAGTCGGCCGGCGCGCTGGTCGCCGTCGAGATGGGTGCGGCCGGGCTGCCGTGGCGGGTCGACGTGCACGACGCCGTCCTGGCCGAGCTGCTCGGCGAGCCGTCCCCGGTGGGCGGTGCGCCGCGCCGGGTGGCGGAGCTGGCCGCCCGCATCGCCGACGCGTTCGGCGTACGCCGGTTGCACGCCGACTCCCCGGCGGAGCTGGTGAAGGCGTTCGCCCGGGCGGGCGTGGAGGTGCCCAACACGAGGGCCTGGGTGCTGCGCGGCGTCGACCACCCGGCCGTGCCGCTCGTTCTGGAGTACAAGGAGCTCTACCGGATCTGGACGGCCCACGGCTGGTCCTGGCGGGACGCCTGGGTGCGCGACGGGCGGTTCCGGCCGGAGTACGTGCCCGGCGGTGTGGTCTCCGGCCGGTGGGCCACCCGCGGCGGCGGCGCGTTGCAGATTCCCAAGGTGATCCGTCGAGCGGTGGTGGCCGACCCGGGCCGGACGTTCGTGGTGGCCGACGCCGGGCAGCTGGAACCGCGGGTCCTCGCGGCGGTCTCCGGCGACCCCCGGCTCGCCGCCGCCGGTGGTGCCGGTGACCTCTACGCGGCGCTGGCCCGGGACGCCTTCGGCGGTGACCGGGCCCGCGCCAAGCTGGCCCTGCTCGGCGCCATGTACGGGCAGACGGGCGGGTCGGCGGTGCCGGCGCTGGAGGTGCTGCGCCGCAACTACCCGACGGCGTTCGCCTACGTCGAGGCGGCCGCCCGGACCGGGGAGGCCGGTGGGTTGGTCCGGTCCTGGCTGGGCCGCACCTGCCCGCCCGGCTCCGCCGGCTTCGGCGACGGCGAAGAGGCCGGTCCGGACGGCGAGGGCGGCCGGTCGGCGCGGGCCCGGTCGCGGGGACGGTTCACCCGCAACTTCGTCATCCAGGCCACCGCCGCCGAGTGGGCGTCGACCCTGCTCGCCACGCTGCGCGGCGAGCTGGCCGGCACCGGGGGTGAGCTGGTGTTCTTCCAGCACGACGAGGTGGTCGTGCACTGTCCGGAGGAGCGGGCCGCCGCGGTGGCGGCGGCGGTCACCCGCTCCGGCGAGCGGGCCACCGCCCTGCTGTTCGGTGACACCCCGGTCCGGTTCCCGCTGGATCTCTCGATCGTGAACTGCTACGCCGACGCCAAGTGAGGGCGCGGCGTCGAGAGGCAGCGTGGAGAGGCCCCGTTCGGATAGATACCGAATTTATACGATTTGCTCCCGCCACCCTGTCCGACCACGCTCGTTGCAGACGGTGTGCGTACGAGGGGACGGACGAGGCCCGGTGGTGCCCGGACCGGTCCCACTGTGGAGGGAGCGCAGCTGAACCGGATCGCAGGAATGATCATCGCCGCGGGCGGGGGACGCCGGATCGGCGGCCCGGAGGCACTGCTGCACCTGGGCGAGAAGCCGCTGGTGAGCCGGATGATCGACACGATGACGGAGGCGGGCTGCGAGCAGATCGTGGTCGTCCTGGGTGCCGCGGCGGACCAGGTACGCGAAACGGCGGATCTGACCGGCGCCACGGTTGTCGTCAACCGGGCCTGGGGGACCGGCGTCGGCTCGTCCATCCGGGCCGGCCTCGCGGCGATCGACGACGACGGGATCGAGGCGGTCGTCGTGGTGCCGGTGGACATGCCGGGCCTGACCGCCGCGGCGGTCCGCCGGGTCACCGCGCTGCCGTACCCGGACGTGCTCGTCTGCGCCACCTACGGCGGGCTGCGCGCGTACCCGATGCTGTTCGGCCGCCGGCACTGGTCCGGCATCGCCACGCTGGCCAGCGCCGACGTCGGCGCCCGGCCGTACCTGCTGGCGCACAAGGACCAGATCGTCGACATCGCCTGCGACTCGGTGGCCGACGGCAGCCGCGTCGACAGTCCGGAGCTGATGGCCCTCTACGGCCTGACCGTTCCCGAGCAGCGGGTCGGGGTCTGAGTCAGGCGGGCAGGCCGAACAGGGCCGCCGCGTTGCCCCAGCAGACCGCGCGCAGCCAGTCGTCGCCCAGGTCGAGCCCGGCCAGGCCGACGAGCTGCTCCGCGTACGCGTAGGGCAGGTTCGGGAAGTCGCTGCCGAGCAGCACCTTTCCGGCCAGCCCCAGCTCCCGCAGCCGGGGCAGCTCCCCGGCGGGGAACGGCACGAAGCGGTCGAAGAACGGCGTGAACGCCATCGTCGTGTCCAGCCGGACCCGCTCGTACCGCTCAGCCAGGTCGAGGAACGCCACGTAATCCGGCGCGCCGAGGTGCGCCACGACGGCGGTGAGCCCCGGGTGCCGGGCGAGCACCGCGGCGAACGGCTCGGGGCCGGTGTGCGCGGTGCCGACCGGGGCGTGTCCCGCGTGGACCACCACCGGCACGCCGGCCTCGGCCAGCAGCCCCCAGACCGGGTCGAGCGCCGGGTCGGTCGGGGTGAACCCGCCGACCTGCACGTGCACCTTGAAGACCCGGGCCCCCTCGGTGAGCGCGTCGGCCACGTACCGGGGCGCGGCCGGTTCCGGGAAGAACGTCGCCGACGGCAGGCAACCCGGCGTCGCCCGGGCGAAGTCCAGCGTCCACCGGTTCAGCTCGACCGCCATGTCGGGCTTGTGGGCGTACGCCAGGGCGGTGAACGCCCGCACGCCCAGCCGGCGCAGGTGGGCGACCCGCTCCGCGTCGCTCCACCGGTACCGGATGGGCCACTCGGTGCCGACCAGCGGCCCGGCCGCGTCGAAGTACGCCCACACCCGGCGCAGCAGCCGGGGCGGGAGGAAATGTACGTGCACGTCGGCGAGGCCGGGCAGCCCGAGCCGCTGCCAGAACGCCGGCACCTCGGCGTCGTCGGCCCCGGACACCCCGCTCAGACCTCGATGTCGAAGCGTTGCAGCAGCGACGGCGCGACCAGCCCGACGGCGGCGAGCACCGCGATGACGGTGAGGGCGGCCCGGACCACCACCACCTCGGTCTTGCCGCCGGCCCGCAGGGCGATCGAGTCCGGCAGGCTGACCGGCGTCCACATCCGGCGTTTGATCGGGATCGGCCAGAGGATCGGCACGCCGGCCCGCGTGATCATGTCGCCCAGGATGTGCACGAAGCACCCGACCCCGACGGCCAGCCCGATCATCGGGTAGCCCCGGTCGCCCGGCAGGTTGGCGAAGGTGAACCAGGCCGCGCCGAGCGAGGCGAGCGTCACGACGACCCAGCCGGCGCGCTCGGCCCACTCGTCGAACAGCCCGCGCAGCGCGAGACCGAACATGAAGAACAGGATGCCGATCACCGCCCACTTGCCGTACGCGGCGCACAGCGTGGTGGTGCCCCAGCCGACCAGCACGGTGAAGGGGATCGTGTGGGTCAGGGTGCGGTGGCCGTTGCTGCGGCGCGGGTCCCGGCTCAGCTTGGTGGCGTAGTAGACCCCGAGCGACACCTTCTCCATCACCTCGGCGAGGAACAGCGAGAACACGCCGAAGGTGCGGGCGACCGTCGCCCCGCCCTGGTTGCGGGTCACCTTGCCGGACAGGTCGAGGTCGGGGAAGAGCGCCCCGCCCGCGCAGACGGCGGTACCCACGGCGAGCGCGAGCGGTGACTGCTCGTAGCCGGCGAAGTGGTCCAGCGCCCAGGACCCGGCCAGCCACACCGCCGCGCCGGACAGCGCGTGCGACGGTCCCATCATGCCCGCTCACCCTCCTGGGGATCTTGGTCGCCGGAAACTACGTCACTGTAGTTCAGCCCCGCACCGGGAGGGGTGACGCCCGGCCGCTCCGCGATGGACGGTCAGTGCAGCGGTGTGAAGCTCTGCCGGATCATCAGGAAGTACTGGGTGTTCACCGCCCAGTCGAACTCCTTCGTCAGCCACGACACGGTGTACGCGCGGCCGGCCGACACGTTCACCAGCAGCCGGGCCGTGTGCACCCGTTCGCCGGCCGGGTTCACCCACGCGCACTCCCAGACCGCGGCGCCGTCGAAGAAGTCGTCCAGGGCGGAGATGCCGACGTTGCGGTAACCGGCGAGGGAACCGTCGCCGGTCAGCCGCCGCTCCTCGGCCCGCCACCAGGCGACCGGGTCGGCCCGCCGTGGCCCGGTCTCCACGCTGAGCACCCGGACACCGTCGGGTTCCTGGAAGCACGTGACCGGCCCCTCCGTCCAGCGCAGCCAGGCCACCGGCGTGGCGATCCGCCACCCGCCCGGGTCCACGTGCCACGTCCAGCCGGGAACCAGGCGCAGCGCGCCCGACGGTGGCGGCACCGACGGCACCGGCGTGGCGACCGCGGGGGGCGTCGCGCAGGCGAACGGCGTGCGCCGGTCCGGTGCCCCGCCCCCGCCGGTGCCGTCCGCCCGGTCCGCCGGGCCACCGGCCCGGGTGAGCAGGCCGCCGCCGATGCCCGCCGCGGCGAGCAGCAGGGCCACCGCCGCCACGGCGGTGCGCCGGCGAGGTCGCCGCCGCCGCGCCGGGCCGGTCGACCCCCGCCGGTGGACGGCGGGGGCAGCCGGCGTGCCGGGGTCGCTCGCCGGCCCAGCGGGCGGAGGTGGTCGCCCGGACCGCGGCGGTGGGCCGTCGCGGTCCGACGGGGGCCGGCCGGTGTCCGTGCCGGGCGGCGGCGCCGGCCCGGCGGCGTGCTCGGGGTCGGCCGATGCCGCCGCGCGAAGCAGCGGTTCGACCTCGACCGCCGTCAACCGCCGCCACGGCTCCCGTTGCAGCAGGCCGGTGAGCAGCGGTCGCAGCGGCCCGGCCCGGCGCATCGGGTCGGGGGGCTCGACGGCCAGCGCGCTGAGCGTCGCCATGGCGCTGGACCGGGCGTACGGCGAGCGGCCCTCGACCGCCGCGTAGAGCGTCGCACCCAGCGACCACATGTCCGTGCGCGGATCGGAGACCCCGTCGCGGGCGCGTTCCGGCGCGACGAACTCCGGCGAGCCGAGCACCATGCCCGGCCCGGTCATCGCCCCGTCGCCGCCGTCGAAGGTGGCCAACCCGAAGTCGGTGAGCATGACCCGCCCGTCGTCGGCCACCAGCACGTTGTGCGGCTTGACGTCCCGGTGCAGCACGCCCGCCGAGTGCGCGGCCCGCAGCGCGGCCAGCACGGCCAGCCCGATCCGGGCGGTACGGCGGGGGCTCAGCGGCCCGTCGGAGGTGATGATCTGCTGGAGCGAGCGGGACCGCACGTACTCCATGACGATCCACGGGTTGTCCCCGACGTGCACGACGTCGTAGACGCGTACCACGTTGGGGTGGGTGAGCCGGGCGGCGGTCCGCGCCTCCCGCAGCGTGCGCAGCCGTACCTGGTCGCGTTCGGCCTCGGCCAGCCAGCCCGGCGGGACGATCTCCTTGACCGCGACGTCCCGGTGCAGCATCTCGTCGCGCGCCAGCCAGACCCGGCCCATCCCGCCGGTACCGACCAGGTCGCGCAGTCGGTACCGTCCCGCGATCAGCCGATCCCGCACGTGCCGTTCCCCCTCGGTCACCCCCGGTCACAAACATATCGAGGGGCGCGGCGTTTCTCACCGGGGCGGGGCTGTGTCGCGGCCGAGGTCAGCGGCCGACGCGCAGGCTGGCCCGGACGGTGGCGAACTGCGCCGTCGCGGCGGGCCAGTCGTGCTCGTGGGTGATCCAGCCGAGCGTCCAGCCGGCGGCGGGCCCTTCGGTCGGAATCACCTGCACCGCGCGCAGCCGGCCGCCGTGCGGGGTGACCCACCCGGACTCCCACTCCGCCGCCGTGCCGGTCAGGCCGAGCCGGAACTCCGCGTACGCCGGCAGCGTGCCGGCCGCCAGTTCCCGCTCCCGCACCGCGCGCAGCCGGTCCAGGGCGACCCCGGCGTCCCGTCCACCGGCGACACTGAGCGCCCGCCCGGTCACCGGGTCCTGGAAGCAGGCCACCGTGCCGTGGCCGGAGTAGCGCCAGCCGGAGGGCAGCGCGACCCGGAAGCCCCGGCGGTCGGCGTGCCACACCCAGCCGCCCGGTGGGCGGAACCGCTCCCCGGCGGGTGGGGACGCGGCGATCACCGGCTCGCCCACCACATCGGGGCGGACACACGGGAACGGCGGCGGCGGGAAGGCACCCCGGCCGCGTGGCGGCGGGGGATCGCCGGGCCGGCCCGGGTACTCGGCCACGGTGGTCGGACCCAGGTCGTTCGCCGCCGCCGGGCCGTCCCGGTCGTCCCGGACCGGGCCGCCGGTCGGGACGAAGCCGTCCGCCCGGTAGCCGGGATCGTCGGCCACCGCGAGCGCGGTGCCCACGCCGGCGGCGACCGTGACAAGCACCGCCGCGGCGGCCAGCGCCCACCGCCGCGCGAGCAGCCGGCCCGCGCGGAGACGCCCGGCCGGCCCGTCGACTCCGCCCGCCCTGACGGCCGGTCCGGTCACCGTCGCCGGGTCCGGCGACGGCGGCGCGGCCGGGCCGGCCACCGCGGCCAGCCGGCGCCGCGTCTCCTCGTGGTCGGTGCGGTCGGCCGGGTCGCGGCGCAGCAGCCCGGCGAGCGCCGGGGCCAGGGGCCCGGCGTTCGCCGCCGGGTCCGGCGGCTGCGCGGCCAGCGCGCTCAGCGTCGCCATCGCGGTGCTGCGGGCGTACGGGGACCTTCCCTCCACCGCCGCGTACAGGGTCGCGCCGAGCGACCACAGATCCGCGGCGACGCTCGACACCCCCTCGGCGGCGCGTTCCGGGGCGACGTACTGCGGGGAACCGAGGACCATCCCCGGCCGGGTCATCGACCCGTCACCGCCGTCGAAGACGGCCAGCCCGAAGTCGGTCAGCAGCGCCCGCCCGTCGGGGGTGACCAGCACGTTCGGCGGTTTGACGTCGCGGTGCAGCACGCCGGCGGTGTGCGCGGCGCGCAGGGCGGCGAGCAGGTCCAGCCCGATCGCGGCGGTCCGCGCCGGAGACAGCGGTCCGTCGTCGTCCAGCACGTCCTGCAGGGTCCGCGACCGCACGTACGCCATCACGATCCACGGGCTGTCGCCCACCGACACCACGTCGTACACCTTGACCACGTTGGGGTGGTCGATGCGTGCGGCCGTGCGGGCCTCGCGCAGCGTGCGGCGGCGGACCTCGTCGCGCTCCGTACCGGTCAGCCAGGCCGGCGGTACGACCTGCTTGACCGCGACCTCGCGGTGCAGCACCCCGTCGTGAGCCCGCCACACCCGGCCCATGCCGCCGCGCCCGACCAGTTCCAGAAGCCGGTACCGGCCGGCGATCAGCACTCGCTCCACAGTGCTCCCATCCGTGGCCCGGCGTACACCATAGAGGCTGCCGCGGACCGCGGGCCGCCCCGCGGACCCGCGCGTCACCCGATGACCTCCCGGCCGGGCGAGGGAGCGCGCATCCGCCGAAGCGCGCACGGCGACGGACGTCCGTCGGCGGTGGGTGGCTCAGCCGGTGGCGCCGCCGACCGCGAGGAGGTTGCCCTCCGGGATCTCGATGGGACTCCGGGCCGCACCGACCCGCGTGGCGGCGTGCCGCCCGGCCGTTGCGTGCTCCCGCTGCGCGGCGGCGTACGTGCCGGCGGTCCGCGCCGCGATCGCCGCCCAGCCGTACCGCTCGCCGACCATCGCGCGGGCGCGACGGGCCACCCGGCGGGCGAACACCTCGTCGGCGAGGAGCCGGTCCACCGCGCCGGCGAGGGCGTCCGGGTCGCTGTGCGGGAAGGTCACCCCGGTGACCCCCGGCTCGACGATCTCGGCGAGGCCACCGGTCGCGGACACCGCGAGCGGCGCGCCCGCCGCGGCGGCCTCCAGGGCGACCATGCCGAACGGCTCGTAGAGGCTGGGCACCACGGTCGCGTCCGTGGCGCCCAGCACGGCCGGCAGCTGCCCGGCGTCCAGGAACCCGGCGAAGCGGACCGTGCCGTCCAGGTGCAGCCGCCGCGCCTGCCCGACGAGTTCCTCCCGGTACGGGCCGTCGCCGGCGATCAGCACCCGCAGCCCCGGGTGGCGCCGGCGCAGGTACGGTGCCGCGTGCACCAGATGCTGCACGCCCTTCTCGTAGACGAGCCGGCCGGCGTAGCCGACAAGCGGGCCGTCCCCGGCGAACCGAGCCCGGGCCGAGGCGACCGCCCGGGGGCGGGCCCGCCACGCCCGGTCGTCGACGCCGTTGGGCACCACGTCGACGTGGCTCGCCGGCACCTCGAAGAGCGTGGTGACCTGGTCGCGCATGTACCCGGAGCAGGTGATGACCCGGCTCGACCCGGTGGTGAGCCAGTGTTCGACGCCGTGGATGGTGCGGTTCATCTCGTGGGGCAGCCAGCCTTGGTGGCGGCCGGCTTCGGTGGCGTGGATGGTGGTGGTCAGTGGGATGTCGAGGTGTTCGCGCAGGGTGATGGCGGTGTGGGCGACGAGCCAGTCGTGGGCGTGGATGACGTCGTAGGTGTTGGTTTCGGTGGCGCGTAGGGCGGCGCGGGTGAGGGTGTGGTTGAAGGCCATGGTCCAGGCGAGGAGGCTGTCGGTGGCCAGGGGGAAGCGGACGGGGTCTTCGGTGGCGCGGATGATGTGGACGCCGTCGGTGTGTTCCTGCAGGGGTGCGCCGTCGGCGTGGCGGGTGACGACGGTGACGTGGTGGCCGGCGGCGGCGAGGGCGACGGACAGGGCGTGCACGTGGCGGCCGAGGCCGCCGACGAGCACCGGCGGGTACTCCCAGGACAGCATCAGCACGCGCTGCTGCCGGGCGGGCTGGATGTCGATCACGTCGGCGTCTGGTGGCATGCGCGGCCCCCTTGAGTTGTCCCCGAGCGCGCGCCGACCGGCACCCTTCCGGTGCCCCGTTCGCCGCGACTGGATCGGAACTCATCCTGCTGGTTGCGGGCTAACCAGCGGAGACACCGCCGTTGCGAGACTGTAAAGCGGCCCCTACCGGACGCGGCGGGCCCGCAGCAGCTCGGCGACCGACCACGCCTGGAACGGGCACCCGGTGGCCCGGTGCGGGGGCAGCCCGTCCGCGGTCTCGCTGACCGACCCGAGGCCGAACTCGGCCAGGTGCGCCTCGACACCGACGAACAGCTCGTCCACCGGGAGCTTGGCGCGCCGGTAGGCGTCCACGAACGGGCCGAGCAGCCACGGCCACACCGTGCCCTGGTGGTAGGCGCTGTCCCGCTCCGCCGGGCCGCCCCGGTGCCGACCCACGAACTCGGGCGCCTCGGGGGACAGGCTGCGGGGCCCGAGCGGGGTGAGCAGCTCCGCGGCGACCCGGCGCAGCGTCGGCTCGTCCGGGTCCAGCGGCGCGTACGGCAGCGACCAGGCCAGCAGTTGGTTGGGGCGCAGCAGGTCGTCGTCGTGGACGGCGGCCCCGCCCAGCGGGTACGCCGGCGCGGGCGCGTCCACCACGTCGTGCAGCCACCCGGCGGGGGCGGGGAACCGCTCCTTGAACGCCCCGACCGCCCGGTCGTGCAGCCGTCGCAGCTCCGCGGCGTCCTGCCCGGCCGTCTCCGCCAGCTCGGCGAGCCCGGCCAACCCGTTGATCCACAGCGCGTTGACCTCGACCGGTTTGCCGGTACGTGGCGTCACCGGCACCCCGTACACCCGGGCGTCCATCCAGGTCAGCGCGGTGCCCGGGGCGCCCTGCGTGAGCAGCCCGTCGGCCGCGTCGACCGCGATGCCGAACCGGGTGCCGGCCAGGTGCGCGTCGACGACTCCCCGCAGTGCCGGCAGCAGCTCGGCGGCCAGATCGGTGTCACCGGTGACGGCGACGTGGCGGCTCACCGCGTGCAGGAACCACAGCGTCCCGTCGACGGTGTTGTACTCCACCCGGCCGGTGTCGGCGGTGTTCGCGAGCATCCCCTCCGACAGCGTCGCCGCGTACGACCGCAGCAGCGCCCGGCCCTCGTCGGCGCGGCCGGTGCACAGGAACAGCCCCTCGTACGAGATCATCGTGTCCCGCGACCAGGCCCCGAACCACGGGTACCCGGCCACCACGTCCGGCCCGCGGTCGGTGCCGATCACGAACGCGTCGGCGGCCAGGACGAGCGTCGCCTCGACCGGGTCGGCCGGCTGCGCCGACGCCACCACCGCCCGGTTGCGGGCCCGGGCGGCGGCGACCACCGCCGGCCCCGGTGGCGGCTCGGCGGCCGGGTCGCCCGCCCAGGCGAGCACCGAGACAGTGTCGCCGGGCCGGTCCAGCGCGCCGGCGAAGCGGCCCGCGTACCAGAGGTCCTCGTCCGGGTGCAAACCCCGCGCGGCCTCCTCGCGGTGGTGCGCGCCCAGCCACCACTGGCCCTCCGGCACCCAGCCCGGGCCGGCGAGCCGGAACGCGCCCTCGATCACGGCGCCGTCGGCGACCGGGTCCATCCGGGGGCTGGGCCCGTCGGCCCGGCGCTCGCCGTGCGCGTCCCGCCAGGTGCACGCCGCGGCCAGCTCCAGCCGTACCGGACCGCCGGTGACCAGCCGGTGCACCACCGCGACGCAGGGGCGGCCGGACACCGCCGCCAGCTCCCGCTCGATCACCACGTCGCCGATGCGCCACCGCCAGCGGGGCAGCCCGTCGGTCAGGTCGAAGCGTTCGAGCAGCTCGAAGCCGCGCGGGTCGACGTCACCGGAGGCCCATTCGTGCGCGCCGAGACGCACCCGGGCGCCGGAGGGGAGGAGCACGGCCGGGTCGAGGCTCGCCAGTCCCACCCGTCGGGACGCCGGGGTTTCCCCGGCCACCACGAGCAGACCGTGGTAACGACGGGTACGCAGCCCCGCGACGGTGCCCATCGCGTACCCGCCGAGCCCGTCGGTGACCAGCCACTCGCGGGTGGCCGCGCTGCTCAGCTCGCCGCACACCTGCGGACCGAACGTGATGTCGATCAATTTCCCTCCACCGGCGGCGAGGAGTGACACGGCATGGGAAGAATGGCCGCTGTGGTGAGGTACCCCGGCGGCGTCGAAGATGGGCGAGTGATCACCGACATGCCGCCCTACGAGGCTTCCGCCCCCGACCCCGAGCGGACCCGGCTCGCGCAGGCCGACGCGGGCGAGCAGGACTGGCGCGCATGGGGTCCCTATCTGTCCGAGCGGGCGTGGGGGACGGTACGGGAGGACTACAGCGAGCACGGCACGGCGTGGGACTACTTCCCCCACGACCACGCGCGGTCCCGAGCCTACCGGTGGAGCGAGGACGGCATGGCCGGCGTCTGTGACGACCGGCAGACCTTCTGCTTCGCCCTCGCCCTCTGGAACGGCCGCGACCCCATCCTGAAGGAACGGATGTTCGGGCTCGGCGGGGACGGCGGCAACCACGGCGAGGACGCCAAGGACTACTGGTGGTACCTCGACAGCACGCCGACGCACTCGTGGATGCGCTGGCGCTACCACTACCCGCAGGCCGCCTTCCCGTACGACGAACTGGTCGCGGTCAACGCGCTGCGCGGCCGCGACGACACCGAGTACGAGCTGGTCGACACCGGGATCTTCGACGACGACCGGTACTGGGCGGTGACCGTCGACTACGCCAAGGCCGGCCCGACCGATCTGTGCGTCCTGATCACGGTCGCCAACCGCGGCGACCGGGCCGAGACCCTGCACGTGCTGCCGACGCTGTGGTTCCGCAACACCTGGGCGTGGGGGCTGCCCGGCGGGGACCGGGTGCCCCTCCTCGTGGGGTCGGAGGCCGGCGCGGCACCCGGTGGCCCGGGTGCCCGGCTGGTGGGCGAGCACTGGGTGCTCGGCCAGCTGCTGCTGGAGGGCGACGGCGAGCCCACCCCGTTGCTGTGCGACAACGACACGAACGCCGAGCGGCTGTGGGGGCTGCCGAGCCGGTCGCGCTACCCGAAGGACGGGATCAACGACCACGTGGTCGACGGAGCGCCGACGGTCAACCCGCAGCGGCAGGGCACCAAGGGCGCCCTGCACTACGTGCTCACCGTGCCGGCCGGCGAGCAGCGGCAGATCCGGCTGCGGCTGACCCGTACCGCCCCACCGCCCGGCGGGACGCCGCCGCCGCCCGCAGACCTGGGCGACGGCTTCGACGCGGTCGTCTGGGCGCGGCGGACCGAGGCGAACCGCTTCTTCGCCGGGGTGATCCCCGCCGCGGCGACGCCGGACGAGGCGCTGATCGCCCGGCAGGCCATCGCGGGGCTCATGTGGGGCAAGCAGTTCTACCACTTCGACGTGAAGCGGTGGCTGGAGGGCGATCCCGGCTCGACGCCGCCGCCGGCCGGCCGCCGGCACGGGCGCAACAGCCACTGGTGGCACATGACCAGCTTCGACGTGATCTCGATGCCGGATCCGTGGGAGTACCCCTGGTACGCCGCCTGGGACCTCGCGTTCCACTGCGTGAGCATCGCCCGGGTCGACCCGGGCTTCGCCAAGGAGCAGCTGCTGCTCCTGCTCCGCGAGTGGTACCTGCACCCCAACGGGCAGATCCCGGCGTACGAGTGGGCGTTCGGCGACGTGAACCCGCCGGTGCACGCCTGGGCGGCGCTGAAGGTGTTCGAGATCGACGGGGGCCGCGACCACGCGTTCCTCGCGCGGGTGATGCACAAGCTGCTGCTGAACTTCACCTGGTGGGTCAACCGCAAGGACACCGGCGGCAACAACGTGTTCGAGGGCGGCTTCCTCGGGCTGGACAACGTCGGGCCGTTCGACCGCTCGGCGGCGCTGCCGGTCGCCGGGGTGCTGGAGCAGTCCGACGGCACCGGCTGGATGGCGATGTACGCGCTCAACCTGCTGGACATCGCCGTCGTTCTCGCCGAGCACGACCGCACCTGGGTGGACACCGCGACGAAGTTCTTCGAGCACTTCGCGTACATCGCCGCCGCCGGGTACGAGCAGGGGCTGTGGGACGACGAGGACGCCTTCTTCTACGACGTGCTGCGGCTGGCCGACGGCACGAAGGTCCCGTTGAAGGTGCGGTCGGTGGTCGGGCTGCTGCCGCTCGCGGCGGTCACCCGGCTCACCGCGCGGACCCTGCACCGGCTGCCCGAGCTGGGTGCCCGGCTGCGCTGGTTCCTCACCAACCGACCCGAGTACGCGGCCGTGATCGGGTCCCGCCGCCTCGGCGGGGACGGCCGCCAGCAGCGCCTGCTGTCCATGGTGGGTCCGGAGCAGCTCGTCCGGCTGCTGGCCCGGATGCTCGACACCGACGAGTTCCTGTCCGAGTACGGGCTGCGTACGCTCTCCCGCGCGCACCTGGACAAGCCGTTCGCGGTCACCCTCGGTGGGCAGGAGTGCTGTGTCGGGTACGAGCCGGCCGAGTCGACAAGCGGGCTGTTCGGCGGCAACTCCAACTGGCGCGGCCCGATCTGGATGCCGACGAACTTCCTGCTGATCAGCGCGCTGCGCGACTACGCTGCCTTCTTCGGCGACGACCTGCAGGTGGAGTACCCGACCCGCTCCGGCGTGAAGCGGAGCCTCGACGAGATCGCCGACGACCTGTCGGCCCGGCTGATCAGCCTGTTCACCCGGGACGACTGGGGTCGGCGGCCGATCTACGGCGCCGCGCAGCTCTTCCAGACCCACCCGGACTGGCGGGACCTGATCTGCTTCCCGGAGTACTTCCACGGCGACAACGGCGCCGGCCTCGGGGCCTGGCACCAGACCGGTTGGACCGCCCTGGTCGCCGACCTCATCCTCACCCTCCGCCGCACCTGAGCAACTCGGATGACGCGACCGGCGTCCCGCACTACGGTGGGTCGCTGACGGGGAGGGGGACCGATGGGGGACGCGACGCGACGGCACGGGCAGGTGCTGGTCTTCGACGCCGACGACACGCTTTGGGAGAACAACGTCGTCTTCGAGCGGGTCATCGACGACTTCCTCGGGTGGGTGGACCACCCGACGCTGGACCGTACCGAGATCAGAGCCATCCTCGATGACATCGAGCGGGCGAACTCCGTCGCGCACGGCTACGGCAGCAAGGTCTTCCTGCGCAGCCTCGGGGAGTGCTTCGAGCACCTGCGGGAGCGGCCGGCCACCGAGGCCGAGCGGCGGGAGATCCACGAGCTCGCCGTCGCTCTGGTGGAGCACCGGGTGGAGCTGATGCCGGGGGTCGCCGAGGCGCTGGACGAACTGGCCGGCCGGCACGAGCTGCTGCTGCTCACCAAGGGCGAGCGGGAGGAGCAGCAGCGCAAGCTCGACGCCGCCGACCTGCTGCACCACTTCCGGGCCGCGCACATCGTGCCGGAGAAGAGTGTGGACACCTACCGGTGGCTCGCCAAGGAGCACGACTTCGACCCGGCCCGCGCCTGGATGATCGGGAACTCCCCGAAGTCCGACATCGCGCCGGCCCGGGCGGCCGGGATGAACGCCGTGTTCATCCCGAACGAGCACACCTGGGTGCTGGAGCACGACGAGTTGGACGCGACGGACGCGGGGGTGCTGCACCTCGCGGCCTTCCCGGACCTGCTCCACCACTTTTGAGCGAGGGTCTCCGGACACCGATGCCGGCGCGAAGCGCAGTCCTCGCTTCGAGGGGAAACAGCGTTGCTTCCGGGCGGTGCGTTACGCCGACATGCCGCTTTTGCAGCTTGACATCAATCACGCTGCCACGGGCGTCGCACACCTTGTCCGAGCTGGAGAAACGCTCATAACCTGATCCGGCGTCCACGCCTCTTCGGGGTGAGTCGGGGGCGCGCCGAGTCCGGTAGTTGGGCACCGTGGAGCTGAGTGCAGGCGGGCCGGATCGCTGTGGTGGGCCCGACGTGGGCGGCGTGCCCCGCCCGCGTGTCCACCATGGCGATGTCCGCTACCACGCCGGACGGCTGGGGTCAGGGCCGGGGAGTTGCGGACCCGGTCCTGACCCATTTTCTTTCACGGCAAAGCAGCACTTTCGCGGCTGGTCGGAAATGTCATGGTTTTCGGGGCGGCGGTCGGCTGCGTCGCGTGCCAGGATCGTCGACATGAAACGGCGTACCCTCATCCTCGGCGCGGCGGCCGGTGTGGCCGCGCCCGCCGTCGCCGGAGCTACCCCCGCCGCCGCGGTGGTGACCGATCGCGACGCGGGCGGCTCGGTGCCCACCGGGCCTCTTCCGCGCCGCTACCTGGGCAAGACCAAGGCGGACAAGCTCACCACCCTGCCCGCCGACACGCGGCAGGTCATCCTGGTCAACGCCACCGGCTACGGCACCAGTTACGCGACGCTCGAGAGCTTCACCCTCTCCGGCCGGCGGTGGCGGCCCGTCTCGGCGCCGCTGCCGGCGCGGATCGGTTCGAAGGGCTTCAGCGACAACCACGTCGAGGGCGGGGCCACCACGCCGACCGGCGCGTACGCGATCGGCCCGACGATGTACGGCATCGCCGCCAGCCCGGGCGTCCGCTACCCGTACCACCGGCTGGTGACCAACGACTGGTGGAACGGAAACCCGGAGTCGGCGGCGTACAACACGTTCCAGCACACCAGCACGAACCCGGGCGGCTGGAGCGAGGCGCTCTGGACGGTGAAGCCCGCGTACACGCACTTCGCGGTGATCACCTACAACATGCCGCCGACCGTGCCGAAGCCGGTCCCGTACGCCGGCAGCGCCATCTTCCTGCACGAGTTCAGCACCGCCGGGGGCAACGCGACCGCCGGCTGCGTCGGCCTGTCCCACGACCACCTGGTCGGCGTGCTCCGGTGGCTGGACCCCAGGGCGAACCCCCGCATCGTCATGTGCCCGGTCCAGAACCTGTCCCGGTACTGACGGCGCGCACCGAAGCGCTGAGCCGGCTCGACCACCCGGTCGGGCCCGTGTCCGCTGGGGCCTGTGCTGGCGGACAGCTCCGATCGGTCGGCGGGTGCGACGGTTCGCGGCGTGACACCTGCCCCACCGGTGTGGGCAGCTCGACAGGCGGGCCGGCCAATCGATCGCTGCGCAGGCTCGCCCTGGCGGACGGGCGGGCGTCAGGTGGCGGCGCCGCGCACGATCGCCACGGCCACCCGGCAGAACTCATCCATGTCGGGGTTGAAGCCCGCCGCGATGTCCGGGTGCAGGCCGGCCCGGGTCTCGTCCAGCAGCCGCTGGCAGACCTGCTCGACCGGCTCGCCGGCGTAGCTGGCCCGCACCCGCTCGGTGGCGGCCTTGAGCGCCGATGTCAGCTGATCCTCCAGCGGGCCGCGCAGCTTCTCCTGCACGGCATCACGGGGGTCCAGCGTGACGTGTGGCTCCGACATCGGCGCTCCCTTCCTCGGCGACCGCGGTACCCCACCGCGGCCGTCGGTCAAACCGCGGCCGGTACGGCGGCCACCCGTACCTGGTACGAGAAGTCCTCCGCGGGCTCCTCCCGGTACGACAACTTCCGGATCTGCCGGTCGTCGTCGTAGAGGGCGACGTCCACCAGGACGCCGAGGTGGGCCAGGCCGATGCTGCTCACCCGCTTCTTGTCCTGGAGCACCGCGCACACCCCGCCGAGCAGGGTGCTCGCGTCGGAGGTGCGGTGCCCCGGCGGGCAGCGCAGCACGAGGTCCACCTCGATCGGCCCGGACAGCGGGGTCCAGCCGGTCTGCTGGGCCGCCGCACAGGCCGCCTGGAGGAGAGCGCGGACCCTCGTCGCCTGCCGGTGCCCGGCGGCGAAGATGGACAGCGCCTCGGTCTTGACCGGTGGCAGGCCGCTCACCTCGAACGTCAGGGCGAGAGCGCGGGTGTCCTGCACGACGGCACCTCCTCGTTGGGGACGATCCTGCCCAACCGGTGCGGTGGCGGTGGGAGATCCCGCGAGAACCAACCGATCGGGCGGGCCGGGGTCGGCCGAGGCGTGTCGACAGCGGTGGCGAACGCGCAGGTCAACGCTAGTCCACCTGGTGGGCGCCGGGTAACCGTCCGCTCACTCGGTGGGACGCGGCGGGAACGCGCAGAACTCGTTGCCCTCGGGGTCGGCCAGCACCCACCACCTGGCCTGCTCGGTCGGCTCGTGCAGCAGTGTGGCACCGGCCCGGACGAGCGCGGTCGGTTCCGGGTCGACCAGGTCGACGTCCCAGTGCATCCGGTTCTTGACCGTCTTACGCTCGGGCACCGGGTCGAAGACCCAGTACTCCCAGGGGAAGCCGGCCGCCCCGCTGATGGAGGCGTCCCCCTCCTCGCTGGTCTCCACGGTGCCGCCGACCACGCCGGCCCACCACCGGGCCTGTGCGGTCGGGTCGGCCGTGTCGACCACCAGTTCGAACGGCCCGGGTCGGCTGTCGTCCCGGGCCGCGAACGCGCAGAACAGGTTGCCCTCCGGGTCCGCGAGGACCCACCAGCTGATCTCGGCGTCCGGCTCGCGGACCAACCGCGCGCCGGCCTCCAGCAGCGGCGCCGGGTCCGCGCCGGGCAGCCGCAGCTCCAGGTGTACGCGGGTCTTGCCGGTGCGCGGCTCGGGCACCCGGTTCACCCAGATCGACTCGACGCCCGAGCGGGCCCCCCGCGGATCCACCCGGGTGTCCCCACCGCCGACGTCCACGACCTCCCCGTCGAGCACCCGCCCCCAGAACCCGCCCAGGGCGTGGGCGTCGGCAGCATCGAGACAGAGATCCTTGAACCGCGCGATCACGGCCCCATCATGCCCGCCCGCCGCCCGCACCGCCGCCCCACCGCGCCCCCTCCGGGGGCCGCAACTTCGGGGAAGATGCTGCCTCGCGTGCGGAGAAGGCAGCAGTTTCCCCGAAGTTGCGCAGGTCCTGCTCGGGGTTCTCAGCGCTTGCGGGTGCGGATGGCGTGGCGTACTTCGGCGAGGAAGCCGTCGAAGTCGGTCGCGAAGCGCTTCGAGGTCAGGTGCAGGACGATCCAGTCGTCACCGACCAGCCGGTTGAGGCGGCGCCGATCGCGGTGCAGCTGGTCCGGGTCGTGGTGCCAGATGCCGTCGTACTCGATCGCGATCCTCCACTGCGGCCAGGCGAGGTCCAGCCGGGCGACGAAGGCCCCGTCCCGTACGACAACGAACTGGGTGACCGGGGCGGGCAGGCCGGCCAGGACGAGCCGGACCCGGAGGCGGGACTCCGGTGGCAACTCCGCACCACCGTCGGCCAGGTCGGCGACCCGGAGCATCCGCTTCCAGCCGCGCTCGCCCGAGTGCCGGCGCGTCCGCTCGCTGAGCTGCGCGGGGTCGACGAGCCGGCGACGGACGAGTACGTCGACCAGAGCGACGGCATCCTCCACCCGGAGCCACTGCGCGAGATCCCAGCAGGTGCGCTCCGGCGTGGTGACCGGAACACCGGCCCGGAGGACCACGTCGGTGCCGGGCAGGCTGCCGGAGTGCACGGCCAGGCCGGCCACCGGACCGAACCGTCGTGCGGTGGGTACCAGGACGTCGAGTGACTCGTGCGCCTCGATGCGTCCGGCTCCGAACAGAGCCGCGGCACTTCGTCCGGCGATCGCCGCGCCGGGCGGAAACAACCACCGTGCCGCCGCCGCGCAGCGCGCCGAGTGCGAGACGACGAGCCGGGCATCGGCGTAGACGTCCTTGAAGACGGGCCGCCACGCGCTGCTCCGGAGCTCAGCGCGGGTGAGCAGTCCCTCAGACACGGCCTGCGACCCGCGAAAGATGCGCCCCTGCAGGCGCGCGGGCCGTCGAGGAGAAACCGGCATCCATCCACCCTGGACGACGGCGATCGCCCCCGTCTGCCCCTGTGGATAACCCCGCTCCGCCCCGCGCCGACTCACCGGCGGAACAACTTCGGGGAAGATGCTGCCTCGTCGCGCGGCGAGGGGGCATCTTCCCCGAAGTTGCGCGGATCTTGGGGCGGGGCAGGGCAGGGGGCAGGGGGTCAGTGGCGGGCGCGCTTCAGTTCGTGGAAGGTCGACAGGCGCATCAGGGGGACGGTGCAGTCCCAGATGGTCAGGGCGTCGTCGGTGCCGGGGACCTCGGTGAGGATCGGGCCGTGCAGGCCGCGGTCGGCGCCGGGGACCATCAGCACCGGTGAGCCGACGTCTGGTCCCGCCGACGCGTACGCCAGCGCGTGCGACTCGCGTACCGCCTGGTCCCAGCGCTCGTCGTCGAAGGCCGACGCCGCCTCGCCCAGCCCGGCCGCCTCGACGGCCGCGTCCAGGATCTTCGGACCCGGCGGGTTGCCGGCGTCGTGGGTGCGCGCGCCGAGTTCGGCGTAGAACCGGCCGCTGTCGTCGTGCCGGCCCTCGGCGCGCAGCGCCTCGACCAGGCGCAGCGCCCGGCTGGCGGCCTCCATCGACTCGGCGTGCTCCGGCGGGACCGTGCCGTCGTTGAGGATGGCCAGGCTGAACGCCCGCCACTGGATGCGCAGGGTACGGGCGTCGGCGACGGTCACCAGCCAGCGGGAGGTTCGCCAGGTCCATGGGCAGGCCGGGTCGAAGAAGAAGGTGACGTCCATCGGCCGAGCGTACGAGCCGAGGCCCGGGTCCGCAGCGCGGTGACGCGCGCCACATCCGCCACTGTCGGTCCCGTCGCGGTCGCACCAGGTTTCGGAACTTCGCAGGTCGGGCAGTGTTGGGGCCACGAAACGCCCGGGGCGCGACCGGCGCACTGGTCGACGCCCCGTCCGTCTCGCCGTGCGCCGGGGCACGGGAGCCTTCCCCCCGGCTTTGGCCGAGAAGGAGGGGAGGGGTGATGAGCGACTCTGACCAGGCCGGAGGGCGGCGGCGGGCCCGCGCGCTGGCGGCGGCCGCGGCGCTGACGTTGGTGGCACCCATGGCCGCCTGCGGGACCGGGGGAGACGAGGGCACACCCACGATCAACCTGTACTACCCGCCGGAGCAGAACCTGCAGAAGGTCGTCGACGACTGCAACGCGCAGGCGCAGGGGCGCTACCGGATCGAGTACCGGGTGCTGCCCCGGCAGGCCGACGAGCAGCGGGTGCAGATGGTCCGCCGGCTCGCCGCCGAGGACACCGGCATGGACGTGCTCGGCCTCGACGTTACCTGGACGCAGGAGTTCGCCAGCGCCGACTGGATCCTGGAGTGGACCGGCGAGGACAGGGCCGAGGCCGAGCAGGGCACGCTTGAGGGCCCGCTGGAGACCGCCCGCTACGAGGGCCGGCTCTACGCGGCGCCGAAGAACACGAACGTGCAGCTGCTCTGGTACCGCAAGGATCTGGTGCCCGGGCCGCCGGCGACGTGGAACCAGATGATCGTCGCCGCCCAGGAGCTGAAGAACCAGGGCAAGCCGTACCAGGTGCTCACCATGGGCGCCCAGTACGAGGGCCTGGTGGTGCTCTTCAACACGCTCGTCGAGAGCGCCGGCGGGCGGATCCTCAACGACGACGGCACCGAGGCGGTGATGGACGAGGGGACGGTGCGAGCCCTCGCCCAGCTGCAGCGCTTCGCCACGGCGGGCGTGACGTCGCCGTCGTTCAGCAACGCCACCGAGGACCCGGTCCGGCTGGAGTTCCAGTCCGGCGCCGGGGCGTTCCAGCTGAACTGGCCCTTCGTCTACCCGGCGCTGCAGGAGGCGGACCCGGAGCTGGCCAAGCAGGTCGGCTGGGCGCGGGTGCCGGGCATCGAGCCGGGCACACCGAGCAAGGTCACGATCGGCGGCGTGAACCTGGCCGTCAGCGCCTACTCGGAACACCCGGAGGAGGCGTTCGACGCCGCCACGTGCCTCCGCAACGAGAAGAACCAGAAGTTCTCCGCGATCAACGACGGTGTCCCGCCGACCATCGAGAGCGTCTACGACGACCCGGAGATGACCGAGGCGTACCCGATGAAGGAGACGATCCTCGAGGAGCTGAAGGAGCCGGCGGTGCGGCCGCTGACCCCGGCGTACCAGAGCATCTCCACGGTGATGTCGGCGATCCTCTCGCCGCCGTCGGCGATCGACCCGGAGGCGACCGCGGACGAACTACGCGACGCCATCTCCGACGCGCTGGAATCGAAGGGGGTCCTGCCGTGAGCGAGTGCACCCGTTACCCGGTCGACTCCGGCCGCCGGGAGGTGACGGCATGAGCATCAACGCGACGCCGGCGGGGGCGGACGTCTCCGCCGACGAGACCGCCGGCCGCACCGGGCGGCACGCGGTCGTGCCCGCCCAGCGGGCCGGCCGCCGCAAGGCCCCGCTGAGCGAGAACAAGCGCGCCGAACGCAAGCTCGGCTGGCTGCTCTGCGCACCGGCCGCGCTGGTCATGGTGCTGGTGACGGCGTACCCGATCCTCTACTCGGTCTGGCTGTCACTGCAGCGCTTCGACCTGCGCTTCCCCGACGAGCGGCAGTTCATCGGGCTGGAGAACTACGTCACCGTGCTGACCAACGAGTTCTGGTGGACGGCGTTCGGTGTGACCATGCTGATCACCGTCGTCACCGTCGCCGTCGAGCTGGTGCTCGGCATGGGGCTCGCACTGATCATGCACCGGACGCTTGTCGGCCGGGGCATCGTGCGGACCGCGGCGCTGATCCCGTACGGGATCGTCACGGTCGTCGCCGCCTTCTCCTGGCGGTACGCGTGGACGCCCGGCACCGGATACCTGGCGAACCTGTTCGACGGAAGCGCACCGCTCACCGAGCGGGCCAGTTCGCTGGCGATCATCATGCTCGCCGAGATCTGGAAGACGACCCCGTTCATGGCGCTGCTGCTGATGGCGGGCCTGGCCCTGGTGCCGGAGGACCTCCTGAAGGCGGCCTCCACGGACGGGGCGACGGCGTGGCAGCGGTTCACGAAGGTGATGCTGCCGGTGATGAAGCCGGCGATCCTGGTCGCGCTGCTGTTCCGCACGCTGGATGCGTTCCGGGTCTTCGACAACATCTTCATCCTGACGTCCGGGGCGAACGAGACGTCGTCGGTGTCGATGATCGCCTACAACAACCTGATCCGCGGTTTGAACCTCGGCATCGGGTCCACCATGTCGGTGCTGATCTTCATCACCGTGGCGATCATCGCCTTCATCTTCGTGAAGCTGTTCGGAACCGCTGCCCCCGGCAGCGACGACGGGGAGAGGCGCTGACATGGCGGACAACACCACAAAGGCCAAGCTGCGCTGGGGACTGCTCGACGTCGTCGTGGTGGTCTTCGCGCTGATCCCGGTGCTGTGGATCGTGTCGTTGTCGTTCAAGACCCCGGCCACGCTCACCGACGGGAAGTTCATCCCCCGCGAGTGGACGCTGGAGAACTACCGGACGATCTTCGACACCGACCAGTTCGTCCGGGCCCTGGTCAACTCGATCGGCATCGCGCTGATCGCCACGTTCATCGCGGTGGTGCTCGGCGCGATGGCCGCGTACGCGATCTCCCGGCTGGACTTCCCCGGCAAGCGGCTGCTTGTCGGCGTCTCCCTGCTGATCGCGATGTTCCCGCAGGTGTCGCTGGTGTCGCCGCTGTTCGAGATCGAGCGGCAGCTCGGCATCTTCGACACCTGGCCCGGCCTGATCCTGCCGTACATCACGTTCGCGTTGCCGCTGGCGATCTACACGTTGTCGGCGTTCTTCAAGCAGATCCCGTGGGATCTGGAGAAGGCGGCGAAGATGGACGGCGCCACCCAGGGCCAGGCGTTCCGCCGGGTCATCGCGCCGCTGGCCGCGCCGGGGCTGTTCACCACGGCGATCCTGGTCTTCATCTTCTGCTGGAACGACTTCCTGTTCGCCGTCACGCTGACCTCCACCGAACGGGCCCGTACGGTGCCGGTCGCGCTGTCGTTCTTCACCGGCGAGTCGCAGTTCGAGGACCCCACCGGGGCGATCTGCGCCGCCGCCGTGGTGATCACCATTCCGATCATCCTGTTCGTGCTCTTCTTCCAGCGCCGCATCGTCTCCGGCCTGACCTCCGGCGCAGTCAAGGGATAGGTGGTAGTCGTGGCTGACATCGTGCTCGACAAGGTGAGCAAGAAGTTCCCGGACGGCACCGTGGCTGTCCAGGACGTCGACCTGGAGATCGCCGACGGTGAGTTCGTCATCCTGGTCGGCCCGTCCGGCTGCGGGAAGTCCACGACCCTCAACATGATCGCGGGCCTGGAGGACATCAGCTCGGGCGAGCTGCGCATCGCCGGCCAGCGGGTCAACGACAAGGCGCCCCGGGACCGGGACATCGCGATGGTGTTCCAGTCGTACGCCCTCTACCCGAACATGACCGTCCGGGAGAACATGGCGTTTCCGCTGCGCTTGGCGAAGCTGGACAAGGAGACGATCCACCAGAAGGTGGAGGAGGCGGCCAAGGTCCTGGAGCTGACCCCGCTGCTGGACCGCAAGCCGGCCAACCTCTCCGGCGGCCAGCGGCAGCGGGTGGCGATGGGGCGGGCGATCGTCCGGCAGCCCAAGGCGTTCCTGATGGACGAGCCGCTGTCCAACCTGGACGCCAAGCTGCGGGTGCAGATGCGCACGGTGGTGTCCCGGCTGCAGAAGCAGCTCGGCACCACCACGGTCTACGTCACCCACGACCAGACCGAGGCGATGACCCTCGGCGACCGGGTGGTCATCATGCGGGGCGGCGCGGTGCAGCAGGTCGGCCCGCCGCAGGAGCTGTACGACCACCCGCGCAACCTGTTCGTCGCCGGGTTCATCGGCTCGCCCGCGATGAACTTCCTGCACGCCGCCGTCGAGGACGGAGCACTGCGCACGGCGCTGGGCGACGTGCCGCTCGGCGAGCGGGTCCGGCACCAGCTTGAGGGCGCCGACGCGCCGCGTGAGCTGATCCTCGGCATCCGGCCGGAGCACTTCGAGGACGCCGAACTGGTCGACGACGAGACCCGCCGCCGGGGCATGGAGTTCGAGGCGCCGGTGGACATCGTCGAGTCGATGGGCTCGGACAAGTACGTCTACTTCTCCGTCGAGGGGGAGCGGGCCAGCGCCGCCGAGCTGGAGGAACTGGCCGCCGACGCTGGCGCGGATTTCACCGGTGGCGGCGCCAGCCTGGTCACCCGGCTGTCGGCCGAGTCCGGCGTACGCGAGGGGGAGAGCCGGCGGGTCTGGTTCAACCTGGAGAAGATCCACCTGTTCGACCCGACCAACGGCCGCAACCTGACCCTGCACGAGGGCCGTGCCGCCGGGGCGCTGGCCGACTGACATCCTCGTCAACCCAGCAGTTTCGGGGAAAGTGCTGCCTCCACCGCATGGCAGGCCGCACTTTCCCCGAAACTGCGACCCGTGGGCCGTGACCCGTGACCCGCGACCCTTGACCCGTGACCCGTGGGCAGCCGGCGAGTCGGCCGATCGCGGCGGCCGGCGGCGGGGCGACGCTGGGCCGGTCACGGACGCGGGCGGGTGGGCCGCATCGGCCCACCCGCCCGGTGTGTGTGCATCGTCAGCGGCGACGCCGGGACGGCTCGGGAATGTCCGCGTCGACCCGTTCCCGCCGGATCTGGTCGTCGACCGGCTGATCCTCGACGACCTCGTCCTTGGCGAGCCGGACCCGTTCCACGGGCACGGTCTCCTTCGCCACCACGGGCCGCTCGGCGCGGAGCGTCATCTCCTGCTCGGCCTCGCCGATCTCACCGCGTACGCTTCGCGCCTGCTCCGGTGCGATCGGCTCGCGCTCCACGTGCACCTCGTCGTGCTCCACCGGGACGGTGGTGTGGACGTCCTCGGTGACCACGTGCTTGCGCAGCCGGGCCGTGCCGGCGGGCTGGCTCTCGGTGCCCACCCGCAGCCGTTCCTCCGAGCGGATCAGGTCGTTCCCGGCGCCGGGCGCGGGGGCCCGTGCCGCCGCGCCGGGCCTACCCTGCGCGGGCAGGTGGTAGTGGGCGTGGAGCTGCTGCAGTTCGGCGGTGCTGAGCGGCTCCTCGCGGTCGCTGTCCACGGCAGGGGCGTCCTTGACGGTCGACGTGTCGTAGTCGACCGACACGCCGTTGCCACCGATGCGTGCCTTCTGCAGCGGCGCGAGGGTCTCCTTCGCGCCCATGGCGCCGCCCGTCACGCTCACCCAGGTCGGTTGCCCGGCGGCGTCGGTCCAGATCTGGGCGACGGTACCGATCGTCTTGCCCGATCGGTCGCGGATGTCCTGCCCGTACAGCGAACTGGCCTGCTGTGCGCTGATTGTCATGGCTGCTGCCTCCCTCTGGGTTCACTTCTCGGATACCCGGGGGCCGGGGCCGGATTCGTTCGTCGCCGGCCGGACAGGAGCAGCGGAGCGGCCGCGGAAGGTGTCCCAGGTGTCCCGTGTCACCGCGATGGCGCGGCGCGTCACCGACTAGATGGTGATGACGACTTTGGCCCGCGCGTGTTCGCCTTCGAGGTACCGGACGGCCTGGGGCACCTCGTGGAGCGGGTAGGTCCGGTCGATGACCGGGGTGAGGCGGCCGGCCTCGGCGTAGCCGCGGAGCGCCTCGAGGTGCTGCCGGCTGGGCCCGGTGTCGAGCACGACGACGCGGTGCCGGATGAAGGGCGCCAGCAGCCGCCCGCGCGCGATGAGCCAGACCGGCCCGACGAGGCTGCCGCCGCGGTACACCCCGCCGCCGGAGAGCACAAGCGTCCCGGCCGGGGCCAGCGCCCGCCGGAGCGCTGTCAGTGAGCGGTTGCCCACCAGGTCGAACACGACGTCGTGGCGGCCGGCGCCGTGGGTGAAGTCGTCGCGGGTGTAGTCGACGACGTCGTCGGCGCCGAGCGAGCGGACCAGGTCGACGTTGCGGGTGCTGCACACGCCGGTCACGGTCGCGCCGTGAATCTTGGCCAGTTGGACGGCAAGCGTGCCGACGCCGCCGGAGGCGCCGTTGACGAGGACCCGCTGGCCCGGCTCAACCCGCCCGGCGTCGCGCAGCCCCATCAGCGCGGTGATGCCGGCCAGTGGCAGGGCCGCGGCCTGCTGCGGTGTCAGGTTCGCCGGCTTCGGCGCCACCAGGGCCGCGGGCACGCAGACGTACTCGGCGAACGCGCCGTTGGCGTCGCCGAGGTCGCCGAAGACGGCGTCGCCGGTCCGCACCTGGTGGACGTCGGTGCCGACGGCCTCGACCCGGCCGGCGAAGTCGCGGCCACGGATGCGCGCCCGGGGCCGCGACCGGCCGAGGGACAGCCGCGCCAGCCGCGGGTCGCCACGCATGACGTGCCAGTCGTACGCGTTGAGCGCGGCGGCCTCGACCCGCACGAGCACCTCGTCGGCGGCGGGCACCGGCGGGTCGACGTCCGCGAGTTGAAGCGTCTCCGGTGGGCCGTACCGGTCCTGGACGATCGCTTTCATGTCGCCTCCCTCGCCTCGGGTGTACGGCGTACACCTTTATGTGAAGGACGGTAGGTGTACGCCGTACACCTGTCAAGACGGTTATGGTTCAACCGCCGCCGGAAGACGAGGACCGAGATGGCTGAGCAGGTGGGGACGCTGCGCCGGGCGCCGCTGAGCAGGGACCGGATCCTGCGTGCCGCCGTCGCGCTCGCCGACGGGGCCGGGATCGGTTCCCTCAGCATGCGTAACCTCGCCCAGGACCTGGGTGTGGTGCCGATGGCCCTGTACAAGCACGTGGCCAACAAGGACGAACTGCTCGACGGAATGATCGACGTGGTCGTCGGCGAGATCGATCCGCTGGTGCCCGACGCCGACTGGAAGCACGCCCTCCGGGAACGCATCCTCTCGGCGCGGCAGGCGCTGCGGCGGCACCCCTGGGCGCCGCTCGCGATCGAGTCGCGGAGCATGGCGACGCCGGCCATTCTCGCGTACCTCGACTCGATGGTCGGGAGACTGCGGGCCGGCGGATTCTCCGCCGACCTCGCCCACCACGTGATGCACGCGATGGGCAGCCGGATTCTGGGCTTCAGCCAGGAACTGTTCGACCCCTCCCGGCAGGCCGGCCGATCCGGCACGGCCGAACCCGACCCGCCGGCCGCCCTGCCGCCGGAGATCGCCGCCCGGTTCCCGCACCTCGCGGAGATCGCCACGGCGGCGTCCCACGACGACGCCTCGGTCGTCGGGCCGGGCTGCGACGACCAGTTCGAGTTCGAGTTCGCGCTGGACCTGCTGCTGGACGGCATCGAACGGCTGCACCGGCGAGGCTGGACGTCCCGTCACGTACCGCGCTGAGCCGGCCCGGACGCGGCACGGGCGGCGCCGATTCCTGTCGGTGGGCTGGGGCAGCATGTCGCCATGACTGTGACAGCCAACCTGGATCTGGCCATCTTCGACGCGGCGGACATCGACAAGGTCGGCGCGTTCTACGCGGAGCTCACCGGCTGGGACGTCGTCCGCCAGGACGCGGACCGGTTCGGTGTACGCGCTCCAGACGGCCAGGAGATCGAGTTTCAACGCGCGCCCGACCACGTCGCGCCGCAGTGGCCCGGGCAGGACCGCCCGCAGCAGTTCCACCTCGACCTGCAGACCGACGACCCCGAAGCGGCGGCCGAGCGAGCGCTCGCCCTGGGCGCCACCCGGCTGGCCGACGGACCCAGCTGGATCACGCTTGCCGACCCGGCGGGCCACCCCTTCGACCTGTGCCAGGCCGACGGCGTCGGGCCGGTGATGCGGCTGTTCGCGGTGACGATCGACGCTCCCGACGCGTCGGCGCTGGCCCGCTTCTACGCCGATCTCACCGGCATGGCGGTCACCTACGACGGGCCGGAGGGCGCGCTTCTCGCCGGTAACGGCAAGAGCCTGATGTTCCAGCAGATCGACGGCTACAACCCGCCCCGCTGGCCGGACCCGGCGTCCTCGCAGCAGGCCCACCTGGACCTCCTCGTCGACGACCTGGACGCCGGCGAGGCCCGGGCAGTCGAGCTGGGTGCGCGGCGGCTGAGCGCCGGCGGCGAGCGCTTCCGCGTGTTCACCGACCCGGCCGGTCACCCGTTCTGCCTCATCCGGTAGCGCCGGAGACGCGAACGCGGCGTCCGATGGCCGCCGAGGATGCGACGCGGCGGTCGTACGTCAGCTGTCGAGAATCTCGCGCAGCTTGCGGGCGAAGGCCTCGGGTTGGCCGGGATACCCGAACTCGCCGCCGAGGAAGCCGCCGTGGTGACTCGGGAACACGGTCGCCTGCTGGCCGAGCAGTTCGGCGGTGGCCGCCGCCGTCCGTGCCGTGAAGCCGCCCGCCGACTCCTCGCCCACGGCGATCACGATGCGGGTCGGCGCCGCGGCCAGCGCGTCGCGGTCCGGGCGGTAGCTGCTGACCGCCCAGGACCGGTCGGACAGCAACGGGTCGTCACGGCGGCCGTCGTCCTCGCTCGGCATCCCGAACGCGGCGGGGTCCGGCTGCGACTGGGCGAAGAAGCCGTCGGTGAACTCGCCCTGCCAGGACGTCATGGCGATGAAGGCAGCCATGCCGGCGTTCGATCCCTTCGCCTCGTACGCCTCCCGGACGCCACTGCGGGCGCGCTCGGCCGCCTCGGCGTCCGGAAGCACCGGGATGAGCGGCGGCTCGTGCGCGACCAAAGTGGTCACGTCGTGGGGATGGGCCGCCACCAGCGCGAGCGCGGTCACCGCGCCGCCGCTGCTCGCGAAGATCTCCACCGGCCCGACGCCGAGCGCCTCGATCACGGCGTGCACATCGCCCGCCTGGACGGTGGGATCATGGTCGACCCGGCCGTCCTTGCGCCGGCTGCGGCCGAGCCCGCGAGGGTCGTACGTCACCACCGTGCGGTCGGGGAAGTGCGACGCCAGCGTGGCGAAGCCGCTGGCGTCCATGGGCTGGCCGATCATGAGCAGTGGTGGGCGGCCGTCGGCCGTCGGCAGCGGGCCGCGGACGTCGTAGACGATGTCGGCCTCGGCCGTCTCAAGAATGTGTGTGGTCGTCATGGCAGTGCTGACCTCTCCCGTGGTGCAAACTCATCGGACTCCTCACCGATTCCAACGCCGCAGCCGTCCGCTGGCCTACGCCGGTCCTGCGCCGACGCCGGGGTCGAACCTAGACTCCGCGTCGTGACAGACACCGAAGACACTTACGCCGACCAGCGCGTCGCCGTCGCGTGGGCGCGGGTTGAGGCCGGCCTGAGCCGGGTCCTGCCGGCTTCCCTGGGGCAGTTGGCGGCACCGGCCGTCGAGCCGGCGATCGACGAGGTGGAGGCTGCCCTGGCGGTGGCACTGCCGGGGGACCTCCGGGCCAGTCTCCGCATCCACAACGGAACGACATGGGCTTCTCCCGGCTCGGGTCAGCCCAGCCCGGTGCCGCTGGAGCGCCTCTACGACACCGGACAGATCGTCGAGGCGACCCGGATGTGGCGCGACAACTACGCCCCGGACCCGGTCTTCGACGATCCCCATGTCTGGGCGTACCTGGTCGACCAGGAGCACCTCTGCCTGAACGGGCCGGTGCGACCGATCGTGGGTTCGTCGGGCGCTCTGGTGCTGGGCGACCTGAACGGTGACGTGCACTGGCTGCTCGACTTCGACCCGGCGCCGGGCGGGACGCCCGGACAGGTGGTCCGGGTCGACGTCGAATGCTCCACGTGGGACGTGCTGGCCCCGTCCTGGACGCAGCTTCTCATCCGCTACGCCGAGGACCTGGAGCTGTTCGCGACCGCTCCGGACCGTTCCACCCTCGTGATCGATCCGGACCTGGGACCGGCCAGCGAGTGGGGGAGCGCGGATGCCGACTCCTGGGGGACCCGTCCCGCATGGCTCCGGGACGTTGAGCCCCGAGACCCGTACTCCAGCTAACCGCTACCCCGCAGCCACCGCAGGGCGGCATCGGCGCTGTCGTCGGGGCCCCGGTTGAAGGCGATGGCCGCGTTGGGCGCGTGCCGCCGGACCAGGTTGACCACCTTCTCGAAGAACTCGAGCAGCGGCTCGTGCTTCCGGATGCCACCCCCGATCACCACGCAGGCGTAGTCCCGTCCGCTGAGCGCCGCCACGATCGTCGCCTCGGCGTTGTTGTCGTCGAGCGCCACCAGGCACAGGTCGGCCTCGATGCCGTGCTCGGCGAAGCGGGCCTGGCCGCGCCTGATCGCCGCCTCGACCGGCTCCGGATCCCACCCAGGGATCCGGGTCGGGTCCAGACCGAGAACCAGCACCCGCCCCAGCGCCATGCACCCTCCAGAAGTGGCCCGCCTACCGGGCCAGCAGTTGCTCGCGCAGGATGTCGGCGTGCCCGCAGTGCTGGGCGAGCTCCCGCAGCACGTGCAGGTACACCCAGCGCAGCGGGAGCGGCCCGCGCCGGTTCCCCCGCAGCACGTCGTCGAGCCCCAGCGACGACGTCGCCCGGCGGGAAGCGGCGCACGCCTCACGGTACGCCCGCTGAACGCCGGCGATGGTGTCGTCGTCGGCCAGGATGAAGGACTCGTCCGGGGTGGCCGGAATGCCGATCTCGGCGCGTGACCGGCAGGTGACGGCCTCGTCGAACCAGACCCTCTCGACGAAGGTCGCGTGCTTGACCAGGCCGAGCAGGGTGGTCCGGGAGGGCACCAGGGACCGGCGTGCCTGCTCCTCGGTCATCCCGTCCAGGCAGTCGTGCAGCGCCCTGCGGTGCGCGTCGATGAACGCCTCGAACTGGGCCCGGAGCGGCTGGTCCATCACCTCTTCGACGGACCTGGCTGGCAGGGAGGACATGTCGCGCAGCATCCCAGGGCCACCCGTCCGAGAGCAACTGACCACGGCGGCCCGTGCGAACTCGATGAAATCCCGCGACAAACCCTGCGCCGGGCGGGCGGCCAGCCGTGGCCGTGCGCCGAGGCGGTCCGTCTTGAACCCGGATGACCGGGGCCCGCCGCCGCGCCTGCACCTGGCCGGCAGCGGGCCGCCCGGTCGTCACCCGGCTGCTGCGCCCATCGGGCGCCAGACGAGGACAGTGACCGCCCCCATCACCACGGCCGCGATCCAGAACGGTGTGGTGATCGTCCAGGTGGTCGCCAGCATGCCGCCGACGAGCGATCCCAGCGCGGCGCCGCCGAGGTCGAGGAGCCCGTACACGCTTCCGACCCGACCGCGCAGGTGGGACGGGACCGCCCGCTGCCGCACGGATGCGACGGTGATGCCCCAGACCACGGCGTGGACGCTGAAGACGACCAGGACGGTGGCCGCCACCCAGGGCTCCGTCGTTACGGCCAGGATCGCGTGCGTGACGACCTCAACGACCAGGCCGGCACGGAGCAGCGCAGCGCTGCCGAACAACGCCGTGGCCCTGGTCGCGATGGTCGACCCGAACAGGCCCCCGACCGCGAACGCGGTCAGTAGGAAGCCGAACTCGACGTCGGACAGGCCGAGCCGCTGCCGGCAGTAGAGTACGAACACGGCGAAGGCGGCACCGAATGCGACGTTGCCCAGCCCCATGCTCAGGGCGAGCGTCCTCAGCAGGCGGTGTCGCCACAACCACCGCACGCCCTCGACGATGTCGAGCCGTAGCGAGCGTCGTGGCTGAGGTTCCACCGGGCCCGGTACGGGCCGGATTCCCGAGAGCAGCGCGGCGGCCACCGCGAAGGTCAGCGCGTCGAGCCCGAACGGTACGGCGGCGGAGACGACGAAAAGCCAGGCGCCCAGCGGCTTGGCTACGAACTGGTTGCCGATCGTGAACGTCGCATACAGCCGGGCGTTCGCGCTGGGCAGCTTCTCAGGCGGAACCACCGCAGGGAGCAGGGCACCCATGGCGGTGTCCGCGAGGGTCTCGCCAATCCCAAGCAGGAAGAGCACGGCGTAGATGACGGCGATGGTGACGGTCCCGGTGGCGACGGTGACGGTCAGTCCGGTCAGAGCCGCAGCGCGCACCAGATTGACGGCGACAACCAAGCGGCGGCGGTCGAGCCGGTCGACGAATGCGCCGCTGATCAGGGCGAACAGCAACCACGGCAGTTGCTGAGCGAAAACCGCGCCGGCGATCAGGGCCGGATTGTCGGTGATGGAGGCCATCAACAGCGGGCCGGCGACCATCGTGACGCCATCGCCGACGTTGGACACCGCCGCTGCGGTCCACAGTTTGTTGAAGTCCGCGCTCAGACGCGCGGATACCGGGGCATGCAAAGGAGCTCCTCGAGCGGAAGTGGGAAACGGTCGCGGGGGACCGCTTCGCGGCGAGGAGCCACACACCGCCGGGTACCGGCGGCGAAGGGTCAGCGTGCGGCGTGCTCCCGCGGCGAAGCGGAGACCGTCACCAGCTCGAGGCGCATCTTCCAACTCCTGTCTGTGAGTCGACGTTCCGGGCAGGATAGCCGCAGTGGAGCCCCGGTGCGCACCGGGCGCGGGACCCACGATCGAACTGCCGGCGGTACCGTGACGGCGCGAGCGGGGACGCGCACGCCGCTGCCTGGTCGCCGGCCGGGACTTCCGGCGGAGCCGTCGAGGGGGCGTACCGGCAGGTCAAGCCCACGCCAGGCGGGGCACCCGGTCGAGGAAGTCTGCGTAGCGAGCCAGCGCGCGCTCCACCCGCGCCCGGGCCCGCTCGTCCATCGGCACGAGCGGGCGCAGCGTCACCGTCACCCGGTTAGGGTCGAGCTTCCGCTTCCAGGTGCCCACGACCCGCCCGCCCCGGACGACCGTCGCCTGGAAGACGCCGTTGCCACCGGGCACGATCGCGTTCACGTGCTCGGGGTCGAGCATGAGCGAGCGGTCCCGGTAGCCCAGCAGGTACTCGTCGAAGCCGGGCAGCACCAGCACGTCGTCCGCCCGGCGGGGCGCGGTGTCGAGCAGGGCCGCGTCGACGACCGCTGCCTCGCCGTCCACCCGCACCGCCGCCAGCGCGTCACCGGCGGCGTCGAAGCCCCGGCGGGCGTCGGTGAGGGTCAGCCCCGTCCACCCGGCGAACTCGCGGGCCGTCACCGGGCCGTGGGAGCGGACGTAGCGGTGGGCGAGGGTGGCCAGCGCCTCGTCCCGCTCCATTTGGTGCTGGCCCGGCGCCCACTCGTCGAGCAGCACGAAGGTCTGCTCGGCGCCGACGTTCGGCGCCAGACAGGTGACGCCCTTCAGGCTCGCGTACGACAGCAGGTGATAGCCCCGCTGCCCGCTGGTGTCGATGCCGGCCGCCGCCACGGTGGCCAGGCACTGCGCGCGGGTCAGCCGGCCGCCGCCGGCCAGCGCGTCGCCGAGCACCTCCACCGCCCGCTCCGCGTCGACCTCGGTGAGGCCGAGCTGGGTGCGGCGGGTGGCTTCGGCCTTGCGCACCCGTACCCCGGTCAGTTCCAGCATCCAGCGGGCGTCGCGGGGCGGCACGAGGTGCAGCGTGCCCCGCATCGGCCAGGTGCGCAGCGCCTCCCGGCGCTCCAGCGCGGCCGACACGTCCGCCTGGCGCAGCGCCGGCAGTCGGACGCCGAGCGACCACAGGCCGCTGGACAGGTCCTGCGCCTGCATCGCGCCGAACCACTCCACCACCTTTGCCACCGCCCGGCGTGGCCCCGCCGGATGCGGCCGGAGCAGCAGGCTGGTCATCCGCAGCGCGAGCGCCGCCCGCCCGGTCAACTCCACGCCCTCGGCTCCCCTCCGTCGGTACCGGGCAGCCTAAGCGGGACCACCGACACGCGGCATGAGGCGGCTCGCAGCGGGAATGCGACCGCCGAGTACGCGCACCAACGTGCGGGAGGGAGCGACATGACTGCGTCAAGTGAGCCGGTTCGCGGGATGCCGGGCCGATCGCGTGCCACCCGGGGCGGGATCGGAGCGAAGACCAGCGCGGCGGCGACCTTCGCACTGGTGTTCGGGGTCGCCGGGCTGCTCAGCGTGCTGACCGCGGTGCTGGCGCCGGTCGGCCTGGTGCTCGGGATCATCGGGGTCGTGCTCGGCATCGTCGCGCTGCGAACGGCCCGCCGTCCGGGTGTCACCGGCCGGGGTGTCGGCATCGGTGGGTTGGTGCTCAGCGCGCTGGCGGTGCTGATCGGGCTGGCACTCGCCGCCGGGTTCACCACCGTCGTCAACAACGAGGCGGCGGTTGACCGGCTGCAGCAGCAGGTCGACGACCTGCGGGACCGGCTCGACGAATAGCCGCCGGACCCCTGATCGCGCTACGCCGGCGACGTTGCCGGCGGAGCGCGATCCCCCGTGCCAGGTCGACCGTCGCGTGGCCCGCCGCGCCGGTGCGACAAGGATCCCCGCCACCGGTCGGTAACGGCACCGGCACCAGGGGAACTTGCGGAAATCTTGAGCACTCCGTTCACAGCCGACGGTGCATGACCAGTAGGTCGACGTACCCCTCGGTGGGGTGCCGGAAGGCCTCCGGGACACGGCCGACCACCGCGAATCCCAGCGACCGCCACAGCGCCACCGCCCGGGTGTTCGTCGCCACCACCGCGTTGAACTGCATCGCACGGTAGCCGTCGGCGCGGGCGAGGCCGAGCACGGCCTCGCCGAGCGCCCGACCGACACCGCGGCCGGCGGCGGCGGGGGCGACCATGAAGCTCGCGTTGGCCACGTGATCGCCCGGCCCGGCCTGGTTGGGGAGCAGCTTCGCCGAGCCGAGCACCGCGCCGTCGGGGTCCGTCGCCACGAGGACCCGGCCGGGTGGCGGCACCAACCACAGCCGGCGGGCCTGCTCCTCGTCGACGCCCTGAGGCCAGGTGTACGTCTCACCGGCGGCGACGATCTCGCGCAGGAACGGCCAGATGGCGGGCCAGTCGTCGGGTCGGACGGGACGGATCTCCACGGGTCGAGCATGCCATCAGGTGTCAGCCGGGATCCGTTTGACGCCGCAACTAACGGGTAGTCGCGGGGGCTGACCCGATTGTTGAGGAGGAAGACATCCGATGGCTGCCCAGACCAAGGTCGCGGTGATCTACTACAGCGCGACCGGCATCACGTACCAGTTGGCCCAGGCGGTGTGCGAGGCCGCCGGTGACGCCGGCGCCGAGGTGCGGCTGCGCAAGGTGCGTGAGCTGGCGCCGGACGAGGCGATCCGGTCGAACTCGGGCTGGCAGGCGCACCACCTGGAGACGCAGGACGTGCCGGAGGCCCAGCCCGACGACCTCTCCTGGGCCGACGTGGTGATCTTCGGGTCGCCCACCCGGTACGGCATGGTCGCCGCGCAGCTCAAGCAGTTCATCGACACCACCGGACCACTGTGGGCGCAGGGTGCGCTGGCCAACAAGGTCTACTCGGCAGTCACCTCGACCGCCACCTCCCACGGCGGGCAGGAGACGACGCTTACCTCGCTGTTCTCGGTCTTCTACCACTGGGGCGGGATCGTGGTGACCCCCGGCTACACCGACCCGAGCCAGTTCGTCGCCGGGAACCCGTACGGCGCGTCGCACACCAGCAACAACGGCGAGATCGCCCCGGACAGCATCGCGCTGGGTGCGGCGGCGCTCACCGCCAAGCGGGCGGTGGAGATCGGGACCGCGCTGAAGAAGGGCCTGGCTGCCTGAGCCGCGTGTTAAGAGGGGCCCCTTGCACAACGCTAGGCGTTAACAAGGGGCCCTTCCTTACTCAGCAGGCCGGTGAGGAGGTCGGCGAGGACGTCGACGCCGTCGGGGCTGAGCACCGACTCCGGGTGGAACTGCACCCCGGCCAGGCCCGCGCCGCGCAGCGCGTGCACCGCCCCGTCCGCGTCGTCGCGGGCCACCTCCACCGGGCCGTACGGGGTGTCGAGGCGGTCCGCGTCCGCCCGGGCGGTGAACGTCGAGTAGAAGCCGACCCGCCGCCGGGCGCCGAAGAGCGGCACCTCCCGCTGCAACCCCTGGTACGGGGCGTCCCGGCGGTGCAGGGGCAGCCCCAGCAGTCCGCACAGCAGCTGGTGACCGAGACAGACCGCCAGCGTCGGCCGGCCGGCGGCGAGCAACCCGCTCAGCAGGTCACGCATCGCCACCATCCTGGGCTCGGCCGGGTCCGTCGGGTCGCCCGGCCCGGGGCCGACGACGACCAGGTCGTACCCGTCAACCGGGCCCGGCGCGTCCCACCGCCGCAGGTCGACGGCGAGGCCGAGCGCCCGCAGTTGGTGGGCGAGCATGCCGGTGAACGTGTCCTCCCCGTCGACGATCACCGTCCGGCGGCCGGCGAGCCCGGGGCGGCCGGGCGCGTCCACCGGCCGCTGGTCGAGCCAGAACCGGGCCAGCGGCGCGTTGCGAGCGGCGAGCGCCGCGCGTACCTCCGGGTCCTCGGCGAGCCGGCCCAGCGACCCCGCGGCCGGTACCGGCGCCTGCGGGCCGAGGCCCAGCGCGGCCAGCACGCCGGCGGCCTTGGCGTGGGTTTCGGCCACCTCCCCGTCCGGGGTCGAGTGGCGGACCAGGGTGGCCCCGACCGGCACGCGCAGCTCCCCGCCGGGGGAGAGCTCGGCGGTGCGGATCAGGATCGGCGCGTCCAGCGTCTGACGGCCGGTTCCGTCGCGGCCGAGCAGCGCGAGCACCCCTGCGTAGTAGCGCCGGCCGGTGCGCTCGTGGCGGGCGATGACGCGGCAGGCGTTCTCCATCGGGCTGCCGGTCACCGTCGGCGCGAACATCGTCTCCCGCAGCACGTCGCGGACGTCCATCGAGCCGCGGCCGGCCAGCAGGTACTCGGTGTGCGCGAGGTGGGACATCTCCTTGAGGTAGGGGCCGACCACCTGACCGCCCCGGTCCGCGACGGTCGCCATCATCTTCAGCTCTTCGTCGAGCACCATGTACAGCTCCTCGACCTCCTTCGGGTCGGCGAGGAAGCGCAGCAGGGCGGCCCGGTCGGCGGTCGCGCCGGTGTGCCGGAAGGTGCCGCTGATCGGATTCATCATGACCAGCCCGTCGTCGACGCTGACGTGCCGCTCCGGGCTCGCCCCGACCAGGGTGCGGGTGCCGGTGTGCACGACGAAGGTCCAGTACGCGCCGCGTTCGGCCAGCAGCAGCGAGCGCAGCGCCGCCAGCGCCGCCCGCAGCGGTGGGCCCTGAACGGTGGCGCGCAGCGTGCGGTGGACGACGAAGTTCGCGCCCTCACCACGGCCGATCTCGTCGGTGAGGACCCGGCCGACCGTGGCGGCGTACTCCTCGTCGGTGACGTCGAAGCGGGCGTCGCGGGTGACCACCGGGCCGTCGGGCAGCGCGGCCAGCGCCGCCGGGAGGTCGACGCGTTCGTGCAGGTCGATCGTCAGGCACTCCAGCGGGGCGCCGTCGTCCACGCAGGCGAAGCCGCGCTCGGCGATCTGCCGGTACGGCACCAGCGCGAGGGTGCGCGGCCCGGGCGTCCCGTCGGGCAGCGGGATGTCGGCGAGCCGTCGTACGGTGCCCACCGGGCCGGTGAACAGGTCCAGGTGGTCGGCGCCCTCGCGGCGGACGAGCGCGAACGGGCCGGGGTCGGCGCCGGCGGCGACGTCGGCGAGCAGCGCGGGAAGGTGGGTCATCGGGTCTCCTCGGATGCCGGGTGCCGCCCGACGGGGCGCTCCGCTGCCCGGTGGAGACCGGCGGCCGCCTCGACGGGCGGCCGCGTGGAAAAGCTACGCGCGGGGGGTGGCCGCCGGATCGGCGGGCCACCAGCAGGACAGGTGCGCGAGCATGAGCCCACCCTACGCGGTCCCGGTCGGAGGCGGAAGCGCGAGCGTCAACCGGCGCGAGAGCGGCCGGCCGGATAACGTGTCCGGCGATGACCATTCTCGCGCTGGACCTGGGCACCTCCTCGGTACGCGGCCTGGTGCTGGACGACGACGCCCGGTCGCTGCCCGGGGCGCTGGCCCGGCGCCGGGTGAGCCTCGCGGTCGGCGAGGACGGCACCGGCACGCTGAACGCCGACCGCTACCTCGCGTGCCTCGTCGAGTGCCTGGACGAGCTGGCGGCCGGCGGGCACCTGGCGAGCGTCGCGATGGTGGCGACCTCCGCGCAGTGGCACTCGGTGGTGCCCCTCGACCCCGGCGGTACGCCGCTCGGGCCGGTGCTGACCTGGCTGGACACCCGACCCGAGCCGCCCGCCGGCCGGGCCGGTCCGGCCGACGCGGAGTCCTTCCACCAGCGCACCGGCACCTGGTGGCACCGCTGCTACTGGACGGTGCGCCTGCCCTGGCTGCGGGACCGGGTCGACGGGCGGGTCGCTCGCTTCGCCGGCCTGGCCGAGTACGTCCTCGGCGCGCTGCTCGACGCCGCGCCCATGTCGGTGTCGCAGGCCTCCGGCACCGGCCTGCTCGACCTGCGCACACTGGACTGGGACCCGGAGGCGTGCGAGCTGGCCGGCACCGGGCCCGCGGAGCTGCCCGAGCTGGCGCCGGCGGGCTGGCGCGGGCGGCTGCGTCCGGAGTACGCGCGCCGCTGGCCGCAGCTGGCCCGCGCGTGGTGGGCCGCGCCGATCGGTGACGGTGCCGCGTCCAACGTCGGCTCCGGCTGTGTCGACCCGGGACGGGCGGCGGTGACCGTGGGCACCTCGGCGGCGGTGCGCCTGGTCCAGGCTGTCCCGGCCGGCGCGCCGCTGCCCCGGCTGGCGCCCCGGCTGTGGCGGTACCGGGTCGACCACGACCATGTGGTGACCGGCACCGCGTACTCCTCCGGGGGGAACCTCTTCGCCTGGGCCAACCGGGAGCTGCGCCTGCCCGCGGGTCCGGCGCTGGACACGGCCCTGGCGACCGTGCCGGTCGACGGCGGGCCGGCGGCGAACGTGCGCTTCGGCGGCGACCGGCCGCCCGGCCTGGCGCCGGCCGGCACCGGTGAGCTGCGCGGGCTCAGCTTCGGCACGACCGCCGTGGAGATCCTCGCCGGCCTGATGCGCGGCCTCTGTGACCTGGTCGCCGCGGACGTGGCCGTCCTCGAGTCCGAGGTGGACGGGACGCTCGAGGTGATCCTGGGTGGAGGGGCGGTGGCCGCGTCCCGGTGGTGGCGGCAGGCCTTCGCCGCCACGCTGGCGCCCCGGGCCGTGTGGCACCAACGCGACCCGGAGATCGGCGCCACCGGCGCGGCGCTCGTCGCACTCGGCCGGATCGCCGACGCGCCACGGCTCGCCGACATCGGCCGGACGGACGACCTGCCCTCACCTTCCTGAGTCGCAGGTCGCTCGGCCCGTTGACACGGCTGTCGGGCCTGGTTGGATGGACTCCGCTCCTCGCGTCGGAGGACGCGGGAACAGCGGGAGGCACGTGTGGGGGCAGGTCCGGAGCCGACGCACAGCGCGGTGCCCAACCACCGCCGCCGCCGGTTCGACGTCCGGGTCGTTCCCCACCGGCGGCCGTCGGCGCTGCGCCTGCGCGACTGGCGGATGCGCACCAAACTCACCACCGTCCTGGTGATCCCCTCGCTGGCGTTCCTGGTGCTGGCGGCCGTGCAGACGCACACCCTGGTCGGGCGGACCACGGAGTTGGGTGACTTCGCCGGGCAGGTGCGCATCGGGCGGCAGATCACCGCCGCGATGCACGAGCTCCAGCACGAACGCGACCGCTCCGCCGGTGAGCTGGGCGCGCTGCGCCGAGCCGGCGCCGCCGCCGACTCCAACACGGCGCTCCTCGCGCTCCGGGTGCCGCAGCAGACCACCGACCGGGTGATGGCCGAACTCGCGCGGGCCGCCGAGCCGCTCGCGGAGGCGGACGCGGCGTGGCGGTTGGCGTACTCGGAGGTGCAGGAGGCGTACGGGCAGGTGGCCTCCGTCCGGGCGGCGGTGCCGCAGGGGGTGCTGAGCAGCGACACGATCGTCGGGGCGTACAACCGGGTGGTCGAGGCGTTGCTCAACCTGCTGGGCAGGCCGACCCCGGGCGAGGACCGCCCGGCGCTCAGCGACGCGGTGGCGCGCTACGTGCAGCTCGCCCGGGTCAAGGAGCTGTCCTCGCGGGTCCGCGCCCAGGTCTACGAGGCCTCCCGCGCCGGCGCCTACAGCGTGGAGGACCGGGTCCTCCTGACCGACCTGCGGGCGCAGCAGCTCACCGCGCTCGGGGCGTTCCGGGTCGCGGCCACCACCGATCAGATCCGCCGGTACGACGAGACCTCCGTCAGGCCGGAGTTCGTGGCCGCCACCCGCCTGGAGGAACGAAGCCTGCCGAGGGACGGCTCCGCTCCGGTGGTGCCGCCGGCCGAGCAGTGGTGGTCGGCCGGCGAGCAGCGCCAGGAGCTGCTGCGGCAGATCGAGGCGTCGGTGCTGGCGGACGCGATCCGGCAGGCCGACACGGTGAGCGCCGCCCAGCTGCGGACCACGCTGCTGGTCGTCAGCATCGTCGCGGCGGTGCTGCTGGCGGCCGTGCTCATGTCGCTGCTGGTCGGCCGGACCATCGCCCGGTCGATGCGCCTGCTGCGCAGCCAGGCCCTGCGGATCGCGCAGATCGAGCTGCCGGACGCCCTGGACCGGCTGCGGACGGTGACCGGCGGCGTACCGGCCATCGACGTGGCCCCGCCGGTGGTCCGCTCGCTCGACGAGATGGGCGAGCTGGCCGAGGCGTTCGTCGCCGTGCACCGCAGCGCCGTCAGCGTGGCCGTCGAGCAGGCCACCA
The DNA here is from genome assembly GCF_040302465.1 of Micromonospora sp. NPDC126480. Classification (NCBI taxonomy): domain Bacteria; kingdom Bacillati; phylum Actinomycetota; class Actinomycetes; order Micromonosporales; family Micromonosporaceae; genus Micromonospora; species Micromonospora sp. NPDC126480. The sequence goes on along the minus strand of NZ_JBEORU010000008.1, from coordinate 81,013 downwards.
TGCGGCGCAACGTCAACGCCATGTTCGTCAATCTCGCCCGCCGCAGCCAGGTTCTGGTCGAGCGCCAGCTGGAGCTGCTCGACGACCTGGAGCGCGAGGAGGACGACCCGGAGCAGCTGGAGAACCTGTTCAAGCTGGACCACCTCGCCGCCCGCATGCGACGCAACGACGAGAGCCTGCTGGTGCTGGCCGGCACGGAGTCGACCCGTAGGTGGAATCGCCCGGTCGGGCTCGGCGCGGTGCTGCTCGCCGCCAGCGCCGAGATCGAGCAGTACCAGCGGGTCCGCCACGGCGACGTGGTCGAGCTGCACGTCGTCGGCCACGCCGTCGGTGAACTCGTCCACCTGCTCGCCGAGCTGCTGGAGAACGCCACCGCCTTCTCGCGCCCGGACACGTTCGTCGAGGTCAGCGCCGTTCAGGAGGCACGTTGCGCGCTCGTCGAGATCGCCGACCGAGGTCTGGGCATGAGCCCGACCGCGCTGGCCGAGGCCAACGCCGTGCTCGCCACGCCGCCGGCCGCGGACGTCGCCACCGTCGAGCGCATGGGCCTGTTCGTGGTCAGCCACCTGGCCGCGCGGCTCGGCGTCCAGGTGCGGCTGCAGGCGGGTACGACCGGCCTGGTGGCCCGTGTCCGCCTGCCCCGCGAGCTGCTGGCGCCGGCGCCCCCGGTGGAACTGGAACCGTCCGGGCCCGTCAACGGCCGGTACGTCGGGCTGCGGGACCCGGTGGAGCTGCCGGTGGCGGGCCGGCGCCCGGAGAACGCGGTGCCCCGGCAGACCCGTGGCGTGCCGGTCCGGGCGGAGGACGTGCTCGCTCCGGCGGCCGGCGCACCCGCCCCGGCGGGTGGCGGCTGGTGGAGCCGGCAGGGCCCGTCCGGTGTCGTCGACGACGCCGCCCCGCCGGCCGTCCCGGTCACCGGCGGCACGAACGACCGCGGCCTGCCGGTGCGGGTGCCGATGGCGCAGCTCGCCGCCGTCACCCAGCCGGCCCGGCCGGAGGCGCCCGCGCAGCGGGACGACCCGGACCCGGAGGCGGTCGGCGGCATGCTGTCGCGGCTGTACAGCGGCGTCCGGCGGGCCGAGGCCGAGGACACCACCGAACTGCCCGTGCCGCCGGCGCGCGGGATCACCGAAGGGGGACAGCAGTGACGACGTTGAGCCAGGAGGCCCGCGACCTGAGCTGGCTGGTCAGCGGTTTCGCGCAGCGGGTACCGGGGGTGGCGCACGCGGTCGTGGTTTCCTCCGACGGGCTGCTGGTGGCGATCTCCGACCACCTGCCTCGCGACCACGCCGACAAGCTCGCCGCGGTGACCTCTGGCCTGATGAGCATCACCGCCGGCGCCGCCCAGATGTTCGACGGGGACGTGGTCAAGCAGACCGTGGTCGAGATGGGGCGCGGCTACTTCCTGGTGATGCAGGTGCGGGACGGCTCCATCCTGGCCACGCTGGCCGCCGCGGACGCCGACATCGGCGTCGTCGGGTACGAGATGGCGCGGCTGGCGAAGCAGGCGGGGGAGATGCTGACCCCGGCGCTGCGCGCGGAGCTGCAGCAGGCGCTGCCCCGCTGACCGGGTCCCGCCCGGCGGCCGGTGCTCCGGCGCCGGGCGGGTGCCGACGGTCACAGACCTCCCGCGGCGATGACGTCGCGGTACCAGTGCGCGCTCCGCTTGGGGATCCGCCGCTGGGTCGGGTAGTCCACGTACACCAGTCCCCAGCGCTGGTCGTAGCCCTCGGCCCACTCGAAGTTGTCGAGCAGCGACCAGACGTGGAAGCTCTCCAGTGGCACGCCGTCGGCCATGGCGCGGTGCGCGGCGGCCAGGTGGTCGTGGAGGAAGCGGATGCGCCCGGCGTCGTCGACCGTGCCGTCGTCGGCCAGCGTGTCGGGTGTGGGCAGGCCGTTCTCGGTGACGGTCAGCGGGATCGGGCCGTAGTCGCGGGTGACCCGGGTGAGGATGTCGTACATGCCGTCGGGGTGGATCTGCTGCCACTCCGCCTCGGAGGTGGGCCAGCGCCGGACGGTGCCGCCCTCGGCGGTCACGTAGATCGGCGTGTAGTACTGCACCGCCACGAGGTCGACCGGTGTGGAGATGACGGCCAGGTCGCCGTCGCGGATCCCGCGGACCATCCGGCTGTCCGGTCCGAGGTCGGCCAGCACGTCCTCTGGGTAGCGGCCGGTGAGTGCGGAGTCGAGGTAGAGCCGGTTCTCGTAGCCGTCGTAGAGGCGGGTGGCCTCGGCCGCGCCGGGTGAGGAGTCGGCCGGATAGCACGGGTGCAGGTTGAAGGCGGGGCCGATGCGGCCGTCGCCGCCGGCGGCCCGCAGTGCCCGTACGGCGAGGCCGTGGGCGAGTTGCAGGTGGTGGGCGACCAGGTAGGCGGCCTGCGGGTCGCGGTGGCCGGGGGCGTGGTGGCCGTGCAGGTAGCCGTTCTGCACGACGGTCTTCGGCTCGTTGATGGTGAGCCAGACCGGCACCCGGTCGCCGAGTGCCCGGAAGACGTGGTCGGCGTAGTCGGCGAAGCGCTGGGCGACGTCGCGTGACTCCCAGCCGCCGCGGTCCTGGAGGGCCTGGGGCAGGTCCCAGTGGAACAGCGTCGCCATCGGCGCGATGCCCCGTTCGTGGAGCCCGTCGATGAGGCGCCGATAGAAGTCCAGCCCGCGCTGGTTGGGCGCGCCGGTGCCGTCGGCCTGGACGCGGGGCCAGGAGATGGAGAACCGGTAGCTGCCCAGGCCCAGCTCACGCATGAGGTCCAGGTCTTCGACGTACCGGTGGTAGTGGTCGGCGGCGACGTCGCCGGTGTCGCCGTTGCGGACGCGACCCGGGGTGCGGCTGAACGTGTCCCAGACGGACTCACCCCGGCCGTCCTCCTTGGCGGCGCCCTCGATCTGGTACGCGGAGGTGGCCGCGCCCCAGCCGAAGCCGGGCGGGAAGCGCAGGGCGCCGCCCGGAGCCGGTTGGCTCCGCGGGTCGCGCGGCCGGTCGTCGCGGGACTCGTCGCAGCCGGCGAGCGCGGCGCTGGCGGCGGCGGTGCCGGCGAGCCCGGCGCCTGTGGCGGCGGCCGTGGCGGTGGCCGAGAGCGCGGCGCGCCGCAGCAGTCGCCGCCGGGTGAGTATCGACATCGAGGGTCTCCTCTGGCTGGGCCTGAAACCGCCACCGGGAGCGCTCCCACGATTGGGCAGGGTTCGCCTCCGGCTCTCCCGGTGGGAGTCCGGGGGCGAGGGAATTCTAGGAAACGGCGGGGGTCGGCCTGCTTTCGCCTCTTCTCCCACCGTGAACGGGGGTTTAGTGTGGGGACGGGGGAGGGCAACCCCCGTCCCCACCGGTGCTGCACACGCACGTTCGGAATTGGCGTCCAGTCGTGCGTGTCGCGCGGGAGCCGGGCCACGCGAGTGGCTTGAGGATCCACCTCCCTCCACTGTGGTGGGATGATGGCTGGCGGCGGCGTCCGGGCTGGCCCGCCGTCAGCCCTCCGGGTCTTCCCCGGTCCGGCCGGGAGCCGGGTCCGGGCGATCTTCTTGGTGGAACTCCGTCGATGGAAGCGCTCCCATCGGCGATGGTGCGACTGTAACGCCCGTCACCGCTTTGTGAAAGCCCCAAAACGAGATCGAAACATCGACCTGCTGCAACGCGTACCGGGTCCTTGTGGGAGCGCTTCCATTGATGGCACACTGACCGCCGAGCCACCGTCACGTGAGCGCGGGTCGCCGAGGGCAGCCGGTTCCCCCCGGTACGGCACCCGAGGTGAGCCGGCGTCACCACCGCCGCCACCGGCCCCGGCCCCGCCGGGGAGACCCTCATCCCGGGCGCCTCGCCCCGCCGGTACCGCACCGGCCAGGCGCCCCGCCGGGGCGCAGATCCGTCCCGGCCCGGTCCGAGGAGACACCGCGCACATGAGACATCTGGCACGACGTCGCCGGTTGGCGATGGTCGCCGTCACCGCGCTGGCGATCGGTGGGGTCACCCTGCCCGCCGGCGTCGCGCAGGCCGCGCCGGCCTGCGACGTGGTCTATGCGACGAACGACTGGAACACCGGCTTCACCGCGAACGTCACGATCAAGAATCTCGGCGACCCGATCAACGGCTGGACGTTGCGGTTCGCGTTCCCCGGCGACCAGCGGATCACCCAGGGCTGGTCGGCGCGGTGGAGCCAGACCGGCAACCAGGTCACCGCCACCAACGAGTCGTGGAACGGCACTATCGGCACCGGTGGCTCGACGAACATCGGCTTCAACGCCTCGTACAGCGGCACCAACGCGAAGCCGACGTCCTTCTCGGTCAACGGGGTCACCTGCGGCGGCGCGCCCCAGCAGCCGCCAACGGTCCAGCTGAGCGTGCCGGCCGGGCCGTTCGAGGCGCCCGCCGACGTGCCGCTGACCGCCACCGCCAGCGACCCGGACGGGACGATCAGCAAGGTCGAGTTCTACCGCAACGGCCTGCTGGTCAACACCGACACCACCGCCCCGTACGGCTACACGCTCGAGGACCTGCCGGCCGGTGACTACACCGTGCAGGCCCGGGCGTACGACAACGCGAACCTGAGCGCGATCGCGGAGCGGTCCTTCACCGTCACCGCCGCGTCCGGCCCGCAACTGGTCGCCACGCCGTCCGCGGTGAGCGTCAACGAGGGCGGCAGCTCGACTGTCAACCTGAAGCTGAGCCGGGCCCCGTCGTCCAACGTCGCGGTGTCCCTCGCCCGCACCGGCGACGCCGACATCACCGTCGCGCCGGCGTCGGTGACGCTCACGCCCAGCAACTGGAGCACCGGCGTCAACGTCACCGTGTCGGCCGCGGAGGACAGCGACACCGTCGGCGGCACCGCGACGATCACCGCGTCCGCCAGTGGGTTCGCGCCGTTGGCGATCACCGCGACCGAGATCGACAACGATGTGCCGGGCGGCGGCGACGGCGAGTACGTCGAGCGCTTCCTGGACCAGTACGGCAAGATCAAGAACTCGGGGTACTTCAGCCCCGAGGGCGTGCCGTACCACTCCATCGAGACGCTTATCGTCGAGGCGCCCGACCACGGGCACGAGACCACCTCCGAGGCGTTCAGCTTCTGGCTGTGGCTGGAGGCCTACTACGGCCGGGTGACCCAGAACTGGGCGCCGTTCAACAACGCCTGGACGGTGATGGAGAAGTACATCATCCCGTCGCAGGCCGACCAGCCCACCGCCGGCGCTCCGGGCACCCCGCAGTACGCCGCCGAGCACGACCTGCCCAGCCAGTACCCGTCGACGCTGGACCAGAACGTTCCGGTCGGCCAGGACCCGCTGCGCGGGGAACTCCAGTCCACCTACGGCAACGGCCAGATCTACGGCATGCACTGGCTGCTCGACGTGGACAACGTCTACGGCTTCGGCCGCTGCGGCGACGGCACCACCCGGCCGGCGTACATCAACACCTTCCAGCGCGGCACGCAGGAGTCGGTCTGGGAGACCGTGCCGCAGCCGTCCTGCGACACCTTCGCCCACGGCGGCCCGAACGGTTACCTCGACCTGTTCATCAAGGAGTCCAACGCGCCGGCGAAGCAGTGGAAGTACACCAACGCCCCGGACGCCGACGCCCGGGCCGTGCAGGCCGCGTACTGGGCCCTGACCTGGGCCAAGGAGCAGAACAAGGCGGCCGACGTGGCGGCCACCGTGGCCAAGGCCGCGAAGATGGGTGACTACCTGCGGTACGCCCTGTTCGACAAGTACTTCAAGAAGATCGGCAACTGTGTGGGCCCGACCACCTGCCCCGCGGGCAGCGGCCGGGACTCGGCGCACTACCTGCTGTCCTGGTACTACGCCTGGGGTGGCGCGTACGAGACCAACCAGAACTGGTCGTGGCGGATCGGCTCCAGCCACAACCACTTCGGCTACCAGAACCCGTTCGCGGCGTGGGCGATGACAAACGTCAACGAGCTGAAGCCGAAGTCGCCGACCGCGGTCGCCGACTGGGAGAAGAGCTTCGAGCGGCAGCTGGAGTTCTACACCTGGCTGCAGTCCGCCGAGGGCGGCATCGCCGGTGGCGCGACCAACAGCTGGGGCGGTCACTATGGCCAGCCGCCGGCCGGCACGGCGACCTTCTACGGCATGTTCTACGACGTCGACCCGGTCTACAACGACCCGCCGTCGAACCAGTGGTTCGGCATGCAGGCCTGGTCGATGCAGCGCATCGCCGAGCTGTACCTGGTCACCGGCAACGCCAAGGCCAAGGCGCTGCTCGACAAGTGGGTGCCGTGGGCGATCGCCAACACCACGGTCGGCACGAACTGGTCGATCCCGTCGGACATGCGCTGGACCGGCCAGCCGAACAACTGGAACCCGACCAACCCGCAGCCCAACACCAACCTGCACGTCGAGGTCACGGTGAAGGGTCAGGACGTCGGCGTCGCCGCCGCCTACGCGCGCACCCTCATCGCGTACGCGGCGAAGTCCGGCAACACGGCTGCCAAGAACACGGCCAAGGGCCTGCTGGACGCGCTTCACGCGGCCAGCGACGCCCAGGGCGTCTCGACGGTGGAGAAGCGGGGCGACTACCGCCGCTTCGACGACGTCTACGACGCCGCCACCGGCCAGGGCCTCTACGTCCCGCAGGGCTGGACCGGGCGGATGCCCAACGGGGACCAGATCGCCCCCGGCAAGAGCTTCGTCGACATCCGCTCGTTCTACAAGAACGACCCCGCGTGGCCCAAGGTGCAGGCGTACCTCAACGGCGGAGCGGAGCCGGAGTTCCGGTACCACCGGTTCTGGGCCCAGGCGGACGTCGCGATGGCGTACGCCGACTACGGGAAGCTGTTCCCCAACGGCTGACCACACTTCTCCGGGCGGGCGGCCACCGCCCGCCCGGAGCGCCGGCCGGGGTGCGGGGGAGACGCGGCACCCGGCCCGGCAGACGGCCTGACACCCACGGTCAGGCCGGGGTGGGCCGGTCATCCGGCCGACGCAGCGGATAGACCGGCCCACCCCACCACCCGGTTGTGCACAGGGCGCGAAAAGGCCCGAAAAACAACCACTCCCGGGATCACGAAGTGGACCGTGACGGAGTAACGTACGTCACCGGAGAGGCCGCTCCCCCCGTGGCGGCCTCTCCACTTCTTTTGTCGGTCCGGCTGTCACCCGCCGGCCGGCGCGGCTGCCGACGTCGCCGGCTCCCCGGCCAGCGGATGGCGCAGGCCCGGATGCCCGGCCGGCAGCGAACGGCGCACGACCACCCAGCTCACCGCGAGCGTGGCGGCCACCAGTGGCCAGCTCAGCGCCACCCGGGCCACGCTCAGCGCCACCACCTGCCCGCCGAGCCACAGCGGCAGGAACACGGCCACCCGCAACACGTAGCTGGCCGCCCAGAGCCAACTGCCCCGCCCGTACGCCCGCAGCAGCGCCGGGTCCCGCCGCCACCGGGTGCGCTGCCGCAGCGCGGCGCCGACGACGACACCGAGCAACGGCCAGCGGACCACGATGCTGACCGCCCAGGCGAGCGCGCTCGCCGCGTTGGCGACCAGTTGCACCAGGAAGAAGTCCTCGGCCCGGCCGGTGCGGAGCGCGACCAGCGCGGCGACGCAGACGGCGAGCAGTCCCAGCAGCACCGACCGGGGCCGGTGCCCACGACGCCACCGCCACCCCGCCACCGCCGCCCCGGTCACCAGCGCGGCGCCGACCCCGATCGGCAGCGACTCCCCGCCGAGGAGCCAGCCCGCGGCGAACGCCACCGGCGGCAGGGTGGCGTCGACCGCCCCGCGGCGCCCGCCGAGCAGGTCGGCGAGCGACTCCGGGCGCGGCGCCCGCTCCGCTGCGCTGCCCACCCGCACCTCCCTGACGTCCCGCCGCGGCCCCTGGCATGGCGACGCCTGCGGACCAGCCTCCAACCTAGTCCCGATCCGGCGGCGGGCCACCCGGGCGGAGGTGTGACGTGTCGCTTAAGTTGTGCGGGTGCGTGAGACGGCGAGGGGTTGGACGGCAGTCTGGTTGGTCGTGCTGGCGCTGGCCCAGGCGGCCGCCTTTTTCGCGCTGTGGCGCGCGGCCGTGCACACCGAGCTGGGCCAGTGGCTCGACACGGTCGCCCTGACCGGGAACCGGATCGGGCAGGACCGCATCGACGAGCCGGTCGACCGGATCCTCAACGCCATGTCGGTGGTGTCGCTGCTGGCGGCCACCGCCGTGATCGGGTTCATCGCCCTGATGCGGGGGCGGGTCGCGCTCGCGATCACCGCCACCCTGCTGATCGTCGGTGCCAACGTCACCACCCAGGCGTTGAAGTACGGCCTGGCGAGGCCGGACCTCGGCATCGACCCGGAGCGGATCTACGCCGGCAACAGCCTGCCCAGCGGGCACACCACCGTCGCCGCCTCGGTCGCGGTGGCGCTGGTGCTCGTCCTGCCCCGGACGGTTCGCGTCGCCGGTGCGTACCTCGGCGCCGGCTACGCTGCCGCCGCCGGGGTGGCCACCCTCTCCGCCGGCTGGCACCGGCCCAGCGACGCGGTCGCGGCGTACCTGGTGGTCGGGGTGTGGGCGGCGCTGGGCGGTCTGGTACTGCTCGTCACGCAGCGCGAGCGGGCGAAGGTCGACTCCGCCGACGCGCACCGCCTCGCCGCCGGGGTGCTCGGGGTGGGCGGCCTGCTCGCGGTGGTGGCCGGTCTCGTCGCCCTGGCCTGGTTGACCGACCTTCGCGGTACCACCCCGGACGAGCTGAGTCGACGGCCGCTCTTCGCCGGGTACGCGGGCAGCGCCGCCGGGATCGCCGGCGCGATGGGCGTCGTCATGGCCCTGGTGCTGATCAGCGTGCACCGTCTCGTACCCCGACGGGCAGGCTGACGATGACCGGCCCCGAACTGGTCCGTACCGGGTTCCGGGACGAGTGCGCGCGGCTCGTCGAGGTGCTACGCGACCTCACCGAAAATGACCTCGACCGGCCCACCGACTGCCGGCCGTGGGACGTCCGGGGCCTGCTCGGGCACGTCCGCACCGGCGTCGGGCGGCTGGCCGACATGCTCGCCGCCCCCGCGCCCCCGCACGCCGAGGTGGACGCCGCGGGCTACTTCGGCGCGGCGAAGTTCACCCCGCCGGTGGACGCGGCTCGCATCGACGGCGGCCGCCGGGAGGGCCGGCAGCTGAGCGCCGCGGCGCTCGCCGACGACGTCGACCGGGTATGGCGGGCGACGCTGCACGCCGTCGACACCCAGCCGGCCGGCCGGGTGGTCCGCACCCGGCACGGCGACGCCATGACCGTGGTCGAGTTCCTGCGTACCCGCGTCGTCGAGGTCGGGGTGCACGGCCTGGATCTGGCGGCGGCGCTGGACCGGCCGCCTTGGCTGACGCCGGCCGCCGCGACGGTCGTCGCCGACCTGCTCACCGGCGGCCGTCCGGTGCCGCCCGGCCTCGGTTGGGACCGGCTCACGCTGGTCCGCAAGGCCACCGGCCGGGCGCCGCTGACACCCGCGGAACGCGCCACCGCCGACGCCGCCGGCTTCCGCTGGTTGAGCTTCGCGCCCTGACCGGCGCCGCCCAGAACCGCCACGATCCGGCCGGAGTCAGGAGGCGGGCAGCGGCTCGCCGGCCGGCCGGGGCGCGGGTACGCGCGGGGCGGCCTTGCGGAGCTGATCGAGCACGACCGGGTCGATCCGGCCGGGCACCAGCCGCTCCTCCAGGTTCTCCAGGCCCGCCCAGTCGAACAGCGCCGCCTCCGGATCGGCCGGGTCGGCGGGGTGACCCAGGGCGGTGAGCAGGAAAGCGACCTCGGCGGCGACCGCGCCGCCGAGGTCCAGCAGGGTCGCCGGATCCGGCCGGGTGAACAACAGCGTGTGCACGGCGAGCAGCCGGCCCAGCTCGGCCACCGGGTCGGAGTGGTCGTCGACGCGCAGGTCCACCAGGACGTCCCCGGTGCCGCCGTACCCGCCACCGCGCTCGACCACCAGCAGCCCGGCGCTCTGGCGGCCCCGCCGGTCCCCGCCGGCCTGGTCGCCGGCGCGCAGCGCGGCGACGAGCCGGTCCGGGAACGGCAGTGCGGACCCGCCGAGCCAGGCGTCGCGCACCGCGTCGATCACCTGCGGACCGGCGAGGATGTTGCCCTGCGCCGCCCAGCCGTCGCCGGCCTGGCCGCCGGCCCACGGATGACAGGCGGGACCGGTCCACGTGCCGCCCGGGCCGGCGACCCCGACCACACCGAGCTGCCGGTGGTCCCGCTCGCCGTCGGCGGCGACCAGCCCGGCGACGACGTCCGCCGCCGCGACGCCGGTGCGTAGCAACGCCAGCCCCTGCGGGCGGTACGCCAGGTTCACGTGGGCCTGCGTGGCGAGCGCGCCGACGTCCGCCTCGGCGGCCGGGACCAGCGCGCCGGCGGCGAGGAACCGGCTGGCCACGACGACGCCGTGCAGGCGGCCGTCGTCGGAGCGGGCGACGAGGGAGAAGGTCACGTGACGCAGCGTAGCGCGCGGTGCCGGCGGGCCGGATCGTCAGAACGGCGGCGCCGCCTCCTCCGGCGGGCGGCCGCCTGCGCGCCACGGCCAGAACCGGGAAACCTCACACCGATCTTGCCCGGCACCGCCACGGGCGGACATCATCCATTGATGACGACGCGATGGGGCATGACGGTGCCATTGGGCGGGATCCCGCTCGCCGACCACGCCGCGGTCTACCGGGCGCTCGACGAGGCCGGTTTCACCGACGCCTGGTCCGCCGAGGTCGCCGGGGCCGACGCGTTCACCCCGCTGGCGCTCGCCGCCGCGTGGACGCCGCGGCTGCGGCTGGGCACCGCGATCACACCGGTCTTCACACGCGGGCCGGGCCTGCTCGCGATGAGCGCCGCCGCGCTCGCCGAGGCCGCACCCGGCCGGTTCGCGCTCGGCATCGGGGCGTCCTCCCCGGTGATCGTGGGGGACTGGAACGCCGGCGAGTTCACCGAGCCGTTCCGGCGTACCCGCGACGTGCTGCGCTTCCTGCGCTCCGCCCTGGCCGGCGAGACCGTCGACGCGGCGTACGACACGTTCGCGGTGCGGCGGTTCACGCTGGAACGGCCGCCGGCCGTGCCCCCGCCGCTGCTGCTGGCCGCGCTGCGGCCCGGGATGCTGCGGCTGGCCGGCGCCGAGGCCGACGGCGTGATCCTCAACTGGCTCGCCGCCGGCGACGTCCCGAAGGCGCTGGCCGCGCTCGGCGAGCGCCGCCCCGGCTTCGAGGTGGTCGCCCGGATCTTCGTCTGCCCGACCGAGGACGCCGCGCACGCCCGGGCGCTCGGCCGCCGGCTCATCACCAGCTACCTGACCGTCCCGGCGTACGCGGAGTTCCACCGCTGGCTGGGCCGCGACGAGGTGTTCGGGCCCATGTGGAAGGCCTGGGCGGCCGGCGACCGGCGCGGCGCCGGAGCGGCCGTGCCGGACGAGGTGGTCGACGCCCTCGTGCTGCACGGGGCACCGGAAGAGTGCCGGGCGCAGGTGCGCCGGTACGCCGAGGCGGGCGTCGACGTGCCGGTGCTGGCGCTGCTGCCCACGCCCGAGCTGGCGGCCGGGGGAGCCGGCGCGCTCTTCGACGTGATCAACCGGCTGGGCGGAGGTGAGCCGCGGTGAACCTCACCGACCGGATCGTGGTGGTCACCGGCGGGGCCGGTGGCATCGGGTCGGCGCTGGCCCGGCGGTTCGCCGCCGAGGGCGCGGCGGCCGTGGTGGTGGCCGACGTGAACGCCGACGCGGCCCGTGCGGTCGCCGCGGCGGTGGGGCCGGTCGCCCACCCGGCGGGCGTGGACGTCACCGACGAGGAGCAGGTCCGCGCGCTGGTCGCCGACACCGAGCAGAAGTTCGGGCGGATCGACCTGTTCTGCGCCAACGCCGGCGTGTCCACCGGCGGGGGAGTGGACGCGCCGGACGCCGACTGGGACCGGGCGTGGCGGGTCAACGTGCTCTCCCACGTCTACACCGCCCGCGCGGTGCTACCCGCGATGCTCGCCCGGGGCGGGGGGCACCTGCTCATGACCTGTTCGGCGGCGGGGGTGCTGACCGCGGTCGGGGACGCCCCGTACACCGCCACGAAGCACGCCGCTGTCGCGTTCGCCGAGTGGCTCGCCATCACCTACCGGGACCGGGGTGTGCGGGTCAGCGCGCTGTGCCCGCAGGGGGTGGACACGCCGATGCTGTCCGAAGGGCTGGCCGCGGGGCACCTGGGCGCGAAGGTGATCGCCGCCTCCGGTGCGGTGCTGACCCCGGACCAGGTGGCCGACTCGGTGATCGCCGGTCTCGCCGAGGAACGCTTCCTGATCCTGCCGCACCCGGAGGTCGCCACGTACGCGCGCCGCCGCGCCGAGGACCCGGACGGCTGGCAGGCCGGCCTGCGCAAGCTCGTCCGCCGGCTGACCGCGTGAGACGACCCTTCGATCCGCCAGACTGACCGTCCCGGCGGGGATCGATCAGGATTCGAGAAGTTCCGGTCCCGGGACCGCCCTAGCCTGATCACCATGGACATCACCATTCACACGACCGTCCTCCCGCACGTCGACCCGGACGCGTCCGTGGCGTTCTACCGCGACGTCCTCGGCTTCGAGGTCCGCACCGACGTCGGCCAGGGCAAGATGCGCTGGATCACCGTCGGCCCCGCCGGCCAGCCCGACACGTCGATCCTGCTGGCGCCGCCGGCCGTCGACCCGGGCGTCACCGAGGACGAGCGCCGCACGATCCTCGAGATGATGGCCAAGGGCACCTACGGCTGGATCCTGCTGGCCACCCGGGACCTCGACGGCACCTTCGAGCGGGTGCAGACCGGCGACGTGGAGGTCGTCCAGGAGCCGACCGAGCAGCCCTATGGTGTCCGTGACTGCGCGTTCCGCGACCCCGCCGGCAATCTGGTCCGCATCCAGGAGCTTCGCTGATCCGTCGCGGTCATCGCCGGAGAGGAGTTCGCTAATGTGTCAACCCTCCTGGGGGTGCGCACGCGCCGCGGCGCAGCGCCTGCGCGACCTCGCGGTGCTGCGCCGGGTCCGCGACCGGATCGACCGGGAGTACGCGCGGCCGCTGGACGTCGAGGCGCTCGCCCGCGGCGTGCACCTGCCGGCCGGGCAGTTGAGTCGCCAGTTCCGGCTGGCCTACGGGAAGTTGCCCTACGCGTACCTGAAGGCACGTCGCGCCGAACGCGCCATGGTGCTGCGGTGGCGGGGCGAACCCGGCGTCGCACTGACCGGCCGGAGCCCCGCCGCTGTCTCCTCGTCCGGCCCGGCGGGACCCGCACGAGCTACCGGGAAGCGCCGTCCCGCGGGATCGGCACCGGCGCGGCCGTCCGCTGCACCGGAACGCGCCGGGATGCGGTAGCGGCACGCAGCGGGCCGGGGTGGACCGCCCAGAGGAGGCGGCGCCACCGGGGCCGGGCCTGCCGCAGCGCCGCGACGTACACCCGGGCCGCCATGACGGCGCGCCCCGCCTGCTCCTCGGTGAGCGTGCCCGGCGCGAAGGCCGCCCGGTTCAGCAGACCCGCCAGCTCCACGACAGCCACGGGCCCGACCGATCCCCGACCGGCCGTGGCCTGGGCGAGCACCTCGTGCGCCACGGCGGCGACCTCGGTGGCCGCCAGGTCGCCGGAGACCGGGTGACCGGCCAGCCGCAGCGCGTCGGTCACCTCCCGCCAGGCACCGGCCACCCGTTCGCCGGGGTCACCCCGGTTGAGCCGCGCCCGGCTGAGCGACCGGCGCATGCCCAGCAGGGTCAGCAGCACGGTCGCGACCAGCAGCAGCGTGCCGCCGGCGCCAGCGCCCACCAGCACCGCCGTCGGCACGCCACCGCCGTCCGCCGGCCGGCCGGCCGCGGCCTGCGGTTCCGGCGGGACGGTCGGCTCCACACTCGGCTGCGGCGCCTCCGACGGCGGCGGCTCCTCCGGTGGCGGGCGGAAGTCCTCCTCGACCGGGCGAGGCTCGGTGTCCGGCCGGGGCAGCGGGTCGAACGACACCCAGCCGAGCCCGTCGAAGAGCACCTCCGGCCAGGCGTACGCGTCACCCGCCCGCACCGGGCCGGTGCCCGGGGAACGGAAGCCCACCACCACCCGGGTCGGCAGGCCCACCAGCCGGCCCAACACCGCGAACGCCGCCGCGAACTGCTCGGACGTGCCGCGCTGCCCACCGGCGTCGCCGGGGCCGAACAGGAAGAAGGCCAGGTTCGGGTACGCGTGCCCGCTCGGCGCGTCGGCGACCAGACGGTAGTGCTCGGCGAGGAACTGCTCCACGGCGGCGGCCCGCGCGTACGGCGCGCCGGACGACTCGGCGAGTTGGGCCGCCAGCCGGCGCAGCGGCTCCGGAACCCCGTCGGGGACCGACAGCACCCGGGCCACCTCAGCGCCGGCCGGCACGTCCGCGGTGGCGAGGAGGTTGACGACCGGCCGTTCGTGGGCGGAGGTCACCGCGTACCGCAGGCCCGGCGTCAGGCCTTCGGGTCGGATGAGCGTCCCGGTCGCCGGGTCGTACGCCACCCGCGCCCCGGTGACCTCACGCGGGGTGGGCACGGCGGGCAGCAGACGCCCGGTCAGGTCGGCGACGGTGATCTCCTGCCGTACCGTCCCGACGGTGCTGGCCGGGGCGGGGGCCGCCGCCGGCAGGACGCGGCCGGCGTTGCGGTAGGTCGCGCCGACCCGCCAGGTGACACCGTCGTAGTCGCTGAGCACCGCCAGCCGGATCCGCGGCCGGTCGCCGCCGGGGGGCACGTCCCCGCTGCCGTCGGGATCCGCGCCGGTGGGATCGCTGCCGCCGGCCGGGCCCTCGCCGTCACCCGGATCGCCAGGCCGGGTCGTCACGTCGAGCAGCTTCTGGTCCGGGTGCAGCGCCCAGCCGGAGATGCGGATCAGCGGGTTCTCGTCGAGGGAGTCCACCCGTGGCGGCTCCACGTACCGGCGGGGATCCACCGGCCGGCCGCCGACCTGCCCGGCGAGGGCCGGACCGAGCAGGGCGGCCAGCGCGACCACCACCGCCACCCCGGCCGCGGACGCCCCGGCGAGGCGGACCCGTACCGCCGAGCGGACCCCGGCCGGGAGCCCCGCAGCCGGGTCGGTACCCGCCGCTGCGGTGCGCCCCCGCACGGCGAGCCCCAGCACCGCCACGGCCACGAACACAAGCGTCGGCCGTACCGCCGGGTCGGCGTTCGGGCCGACCACGTAGAGGGCACCGGCGTACAGCAGAACCGGCGGCAGGTAGCCGAGCAGCACCCGGCCCGCCCGCAGCGCCACCTCGGCGGCGGCGAGCCCGGCCAGCCAGGCGGCGACCACCGGCACGAGCACCGTGTCCGGTGTCGGCTCGACCGGGATCAACGCGGTCAGCAGCCGGGGAATGCCGTTGCGGGCGGCGTCGGCGGCCACGTCGGCGAGCGGACCGGGCAGGTCGGCGCGGCTCGCGGCCAGGCGTAGCGACCACAGCGTCCACGCCGCCATGGCGAGTACCGACACGGGCGCCACCAGCCAGGACGGCAGCCGCCGGCAGGCCACCCCGACCAGCACCGACCCGGCCGCCGCACCCGCGACCAGCCCGGTGAGCAGCCCTCCGGAGTAGACCCGCCCGAGCACCACGCCGGCCAGCGCCACCATCACGACCAGCGCCACCGCCTGTGCAAGGAAGGGCCCCTTTTTAACGCCTGCGGTAGAGGAAGGGTCCCCTGTTAACAGCTCAGGCCCCGCGTCCGCGACCTCCGGCGGCCCGGCCCGGCCCGTCGTGCTCACCATCGCCGCACCCGGTCCCACTCGGCGGCGAACGCGGCGCCGTCCGCGGCGTCGATCACCACCAGACCGGTCGCGTTCGCCGGCTCCGCCGCCCCGAAGACCCCGACCACCACCGACGGGTACGCGCCCCGCAGCGCGGCGACCCGCCCCAACGCCGCCCGGCCACCCGGGCCGGTGAGGACGACAAGCGTGTCGCCGAGGCGGTCGCCGCGCAGCCGGGTCAGCACCGCGTCGAGCGTGTCCTCGCCGAGCTGGGCCGCCGCGAGCCGGTCCAGCGGGGTCGCAGCCGCCTCCGCCACGCCCACCGCCGACGGCGCCACCAGCACCAGCACCGCCGGCAGGTCGGCCCGGTACGCGGCGGTCAGCACCGACGCCGCCGCCTCGCACGCCGACTCGAACGACTCGGCGACCGCACCGGCCCGGTCCGGGTGGGCCACCGCCCGGTTGTCCAGCAGCACCACCAGGCGGGGCAGGCTGGTGTCCACGTTCTCGCGGACCATCAGCTCACCCACCCGGGCGCTGGTCCGCCAGTGCACACGGCGCAGCTCGTCGCCGACCACGTACTCCCGCAACGAGTCGAACGTGATCGACCCCTGCGGAACGGCGTCCACCCGGCCGTCGAGGCTGCGCCCGGCGCCGGTCGGCACCGCCGCCAGCGGGTGGATCCGGGGATGCACCCACACCGGAACCGTGCCGCCGAACCGGCGGGACACCGCCACCAGGCCCAGCGGGTCGCGCCGGGTCACCCGCAGCGGCCCGACCGGCACGACACCCCGGCGCGACGTCGGAACGTCGTACCGGACGGTGGTGTCCCGGCCGGGCCGCAGGCGCAGCAGTGGCACCGGCACGGTGGCGGCGCCGCAGCGGTCCTCAGCGACCAGGCTCGCCGCGCGCAGCCGCCCGGTGTTGCGGGCCGTCACCGTCATCGTGGCCGGCTCGCCCCGTGCGACGCGGTCCGGCTCGGCGTGACGGGTCACCGCCAGCCGGGGCCGCCAGGCGGCGTTGGCCACCGCGTAGCCCACCGCGACCGCGGCCGCCGCGCCCAGCAGCGCCAACTCCGGGTACGCGAACCGGAAGCCGGCCACCAGCAGGACGACGGCGGCGACGAGCATCCCGGCGCCCCGGGCGGTGATCCACACGACTCAGCCGTGCACCGGGGTGGCCTGGCCGGTCGGCAGCGGCACCGGCACCGAGGCGACGGCCTGGCGCAGCACCTCCGCCGGGGTCACCCCGCGCACCTGCGCGTCCGGGGTGAGCAGTAGCCGGTGCGCGAACACCGGCTCGGCAAGCGTCTTCAGGTCCTCCGGCATGATCCAGCCCCGCCCGTCGATAAGCGCGTACGCGCACGCCGCCCGGGTCAACGCGATCACCCCGCGCGGGCTCACCCCCACCCGCACCTGCGGGTGGTTACGCGTCGCGGCGGCGATCCGCACCGCGTACGAGTACAGCGGCTCGGCGATGTGCACCCGCCGGGCCATCCGCACCATCTCCCCGACCGTGGCGGTGTCGGTCACCGGGATCAGCGCCTCGGGGGAACGGACCGTCGCGCCGCGCAGCACCTCCACCTCGACCGCCTCGTCCGGGTACCCGACGGACAGCTTCACCAGGAACCGGTCCAGCTGCGCCTCCGGCAGCCGGTACGTGCCGTCCATCTCGACCGGGTTCTGCGTGGCGACCACGAGGAACGGCTGCGGCACCGGATGGCGCACGCCGTCGACGGTGACCGTGCGCTCCTCCATCACCTCCAGCAGCGCCGACTGGGTCTTCGGCGACGCCCGGTTGATCTCGTCGGCGATGACGATGTTGGCGAACACCGGCCCCGGGTGGAACTCGAACCCCCGGGTCGCCTGGTTGAAGATGGTCACCCCGGACACGTCCGACGGCAGCAGGTCCGGAGTGAACTGGATCCGCCGCCACTCGCCCTTCACGGTGGCGGCGACGGCCCGGGCCAGGGTGGTCTTGCCGACCCCCGGCACGTCCTCCAGCAGCACGTGCCCCTGCGCGAACAGCGCGGTCAGGGCCAGCCGCACCACCTGGGGCTTGCCCAGCACGACCGCGTTGACGTTCTCCGCCAGCCGGGCGGCGAGGGCGGCGAAGCCCTGCACCTCCGGCTGGGTGAGCGGCTCGGGAGGATTCACGGGTGGTGCTCCTTGCCTGGCGTGCGGTCAGCAGGTGGGCAGGACGCCGATGTCGTCACCGCTGTCGAGATTCAGCCAGGCCCACGGGATGTAGTTGCGTCCCTTGTAGTCGACCTGCACCCACCAGGTGCTGCGCTTGTGGTCGTTGTAGATGTAGGCGTACACCTCTTCACCCGCCCGCTTGCAGAACGCCTTGAGCCGCGTGCCCGGCCGCGCCCACCCGGCCTGCTGGTCGTTGTCCTGCCGGGGGACCTTGAAGATCTCGTTGCCGTTGCGGCCGTCCACGTCCCGGTCACAGTAGGTGGCCTCCGCCCCGGAGGCACCGTTGCGGCACGTCGCCGTCCCGTACAGCGCGGCGGTGCTCTGCGCCCGGGTCGCGGTGCCCCGCCCGGCGGCGTTGCTCGCCGTCACCGTGAACGTGTACGCCGTGCCGGGCGTCAACCCGGGAATCGTGATCCGCGAGCACGGGCCGGACTTCGCCGGCTCGCCGGAGGTGCTCAGCGCGCAGGTCGCCGTCCCGCCACCGGCGTCCACGGTGAACGTCACCGTCGCCGACGTCGCGGTCGCCGACGAGCCGGTCACCGTCACCCTGGGCTCGGCCACCGTCCGCGCGGTGGCGGTGGCCTCCGGACCCGGCCCGGCCTCGTTGACCGCCTTCACGGTCACCCGCACGTCCTGCCCGTCGCCCAGCCCGCTCACCGTCGTGCTGGTGTCGGTCACCTCGCTGCGCCGCCCGCCGACGTCCACCTGGTACGCCGTCACCGGCCGTCCGTTCGCCTCGGCCGGCGCCCACCGCACCGCGACCGTGCCCGGCTGGTCCGGCACCGTCGTGGCGCGCAGGTCCACCGGGCGCCCCGGCGCCGCGTACGGAACCACCGTGTCGCTGACCGGGGAGGCGGCCGACCCGGCGCCCTTGTCGTTGACCGCGACGACCGAGAACGCGTACTGCGTGCCGTACTCCAGCTCACCGGCCGGCACCACCAACTCGGTCCGCGTCGACTCACCGGCCGGGGCGTTGGCGCCGGCCGAGGCGGCCGTCACCACGTACCGGGCGATCCGGTTGCCCTGCCCGTTGGCCGCCGGCCAGCGCACCACGACCGTGCCGTCCGGCCGCGCCTCGGCGGTCACGCTGGCCGGCGGGTCCGGCACGGCCGCCGTCGGCGTCACCGGGTTGCTCGTCCGGGCCGGTCCCTGGCCCTTGGCGTTGACCGCGAACACCGAGAACCGGTACGTCTCGCCGTTGGTCAGGCCCTCGATCTCCACCGCCCGCTGGTTGGCGCCCACCTCCACCCGCTGCCCGCCGCCGGTCACCACGTACTTGGTGATCTCGGCGCCGTTCGCGGCGGCGGCCCGCCAGCTCACCCGGGCCTGCGCGTTGCCGGCCGCGGCCGTCACCGAGCGCGGCGGGCCGGGCTTGCCCACCTTCGGCTTTCGCGGCGGGGGCGGCGGCGGGGGAGCGGGCGGCGGGTCCCCGCCCAGCACGTCGTTGGCGTACTTGTCGACCTCGCGCACCTGGTGCCGGTCGTCGACCACCCGGGCGGTCGACGAGTCCGGGGCGTTGATGAAGAGGTGGTTCTCCCGGACCTCCAGCTCCAGCGGGCCGGTCCGCCGGCCCCGCACGGTGTCGACCAGCCGGCCGGACCCGTCGAACGCGTAGACGGTGCCGGTGGCCTCGTCCGCGCAGTAGACCCGGCCCGCCCAGGACACGGCCGGGCTCAGGTCGCCCCCGGCGCCGGGCACCGTGAAGCTGCGCACCACGCCCTCGGTGACCACGTGCACCCGACGCTCGGCGGGCACCGTCACCGGCACCGCCGGCCCGCTGGTACGGGCGGGCAGCACGGCCGGCGCGGACGTGGCAAGCGGCGTGCGCGTCACGTCGCCCCGGCGCACCAGCACCAGCACACCCGCCGTCCGGTCGAGCACCGCCACTCCGTCGTCCAGGCTGGAGACCACCAGCTCGTGGTGCGGCTCGGCCACCTCGTACGTCTCGACCCGCTGCGGGCCCGCGCCGCCCGCGGAGCCCGACGGCAGCGGCGCGGCCGTGACCGCCGAGACCGTGCCCTCGCTCGGCACGGCGATCCACAGCCGACCCTCGCCGTCGAACGACCCGCCGGTGATGCCCGGGGGATAGCGGATCGGCTCACCGACCGGCGCCAGCGACCGCGGGTCCAGCTGGCGGACGATGCCCTGCACCGCATCCACCACGAACGCCGCGTCCTCGTGCAGCGCCACGTTGACCCCGAGGCCCGGCGTGGTGGGTGAGGTGGCGGTGATCTGCAGGGTGGCCAGGTCCAGGGAGTTGACCTGGCCGGTGGTCAGATCCCGCAGGACCAGCAGCCGGTCGGTCTGGGTCACCTGCAGCGGATGCCGCCGTGCGCCCGGCACCTCCATCCGCGTGTCGACCCGCGCGGTCACCCCGTTGACCCGGGCCAGCTCCCCGCGGGCGGTGCTCCACAACCAGGAGCTGGCGTCGAAGCTGGCCACCGCGTTGTCGGCGGCACCCACCCCGAGCACGGTAAGCCCCATCGCGGCCAGCAGCGCCGCCACCGTGGCGACGGTGACCAGCCCGCCCCGGAAGCGGCGGCGTGGACCGTTCACAGCATCGTCGACGGTGGCCACAACCAGCTGCCTTCCCGTTTCGTTTGAGCAGGTGACGGGCCAGAAGACGGCGGCCCTCCCCGGAAGCCGGGTGCCATCATATGGGCCTGGCCGTCACCAGGGGAACCCGTACCGTCCCGCTGTGGACACACAGCGTGTGCGACGCCGGGCTCACCTCTCCCGGTCGGTGCACACCTGCCCCGACGTGGCGAACGTGTCCGTCGAGTACACCGCGAGCACCGTGAAGCAGTAGTCCACCCGGGAACTCAACCCGTTGACCGTGTAGCTGGTCCGCCCCGGGTCCACTCTGGCCAGCACACCCAGCCCTTGCCCGGCCCGCCCGGCCGCGATCATGAACGGCACCGCGCCCCCGGACGGATCCGTCCAGCTCAGGGTGATCGTCGCGGAGTCGTCCCGCAGCCGCAGGTCCGCCGGCGGTGGCCCGGTCGGCGCGGTCTCCGTCGGCGCCGCCGCGTCCGGCGCCGCCGCGGAGGCCAGGGGAGCGGCGGGCGGTGCCGCGGGCTCGCCCCGACCGAGCACCACCACACCGGCGGCGACGGCCGCAACGGCCACCCCCACGGCCCCGAGCAACGCGATCCCCGCCGTCCGGTTGCGGCCGTGCCCCACCGGCTCCTCGGGGAAGTACGCGGGCAGCGTCCCGCCTCCCGCCGGCGCACCGGGGTACGGCGGTGCCGGATGCCCCCCGGACGCGGGATGTGCCGGCGCCGGGCCGGGGAGCGTTCCCGGTTGCGGCGGTGGCGCGTGCTGCGCCGCCGGTCGGGCCAGGCTGCCGGGCTGCGTGCTCCCGGCCGTGGCGGCCTCCTGCGGACCCGGCCGGGCCCCGGCGTACGCCGTGCCGGCCGGTTGCGGAGCCGCCCGGGGCGCGCCGACCGGCGTTCCGGCGCGGTCCGGTGACGGGTGAGCGCCGCCGGGGAACGTTGCGCCGGGGCCAACGGTCAACCCGCCCGGTCCGGTGGCGACACCGGCGTCCCCCGTACTGCCCATGATCCACGGCGGAACCGGCGCGGAGCTGACGTGCGCCGGGTCGAGCCCGGAGATCCTTGCGGATGCCGGCCCCGCCAGGTGCGGGCTCCCACCGTCCCCCGGGGGCCCTGCGCCAACGCCCGGCTGGCCGGGCGGTGCGGTCACCGCACCGATCGGCCCGGTGGACGGGGCTGCGGGCGACGGCGGACCGCTGACCGGTGGCGCGCTGACCGGTGGTGGTCCGGCGGCGAACGGCGGAGCGCTGATCGGTGGGCCCGGTGGCCCGCTCACCGGCGGCCCGCTCACCGGGAACGGCGGCCCGCTGACCGGCGGCGCGCTCACCGGGAACGGCGGGCCGCTCACCGGCTGTCCGGGGGTAGGGCCGGCGGGTCGGCTTCCGGCGCCACCCCGATTCGGGGTAGTCGCCGGGAGCGCCCCGGACGGTCCGTCCGGGCGCACGGGGCTGCCGGTCGCGTCCCCGGTCGAGGATCCGTCCGCGAGCAGCGGCTCGATCTGCCGGACCTGGATGGTCGGCGAGTCCCAGCCCGCGGACCCGGGAGGTGCCGCCGGGCCCGGTGGGGCTGCGGGCGCATCCCGGCTCGACGGTGGCCCCGACACGGGCTGCGGTGCGCTGGCCGGGTGGCTCTTCGCAGGCATCGCGCCGGGCGGGGGCGCGGGTGCGGACGGTGCGTCGGAAGGCCGGGTGGGTCCACCGGCCGGCTGGTCCGCTGCGAAGTGGGCCTCGTCCACGCGCCCGCGGTCCGGCGCCTGCCCGTGCGGCGCGTCGGCCGCCCGGCCGACCGTGGTCGCGCCGTCGTGCGGACGCCAAGCGGTGGTGAGGACCGCAAGGGACACCGTCGGTCCGTTGAGCGCGGCGAGGTCCGTCGTCGTGCCCCGGCCCGTCCGGACCGGTTCAGGACCGGCCGGCGCGGGCCCGGTAGGCGGGTGATCGGCCGGCGCGGGCCCGGTAGGCGGGTGATCGGCCGGCGCGGGCCCGGTAGGCGGGTGATCGGCCGGCGCGGGCCCGGTAGGCGGGTGATCGGCCGG
>NZ_JBEORU010000008.1:0-58508 GCF_040302465.1 Micromonospora sp. NPDC126480 | reverse complement strand
CCGGCACGTGACCGGCCGGCGCGGGACCGGCCGGTGGAGGGCCGGCAGGGCCGCGCGGCACGGGAGGTGCGGCAGCCGCCGGCGAAGACGTGCCCGGGGGCGGAGCCGCCGGTTGCGGAACCGGGGTGCCCGGCGCACCGGGTGCCGGACCGACCGGAGCGGGAACCTCCTCGCCGAGGTAGGCGCGCGCCTCGCGTACTGCCGGGTGGTCGGCGCCGAGCACGGCGGGCCCGGCGGTCGCGACGCGGCGGTAGTTGCGGCGGGCCTCGTGCCGGTTGCCGAGCTCGTCAGCGACCATGGCCAGCTCGAAGCTGAGAGCCAGCATCAGCGGGTCGGCGTGCGGCCAGCGGCGCTCCCCGGCCGCGAACGCCTCCTCGAGGACCCGGCGGGCGGCGGGCGGGTCGTCGGCCTCCCGGTGCAGGCGCGCCAGGAGGTGCGCGGTGCTCAGCACGTCGGGGTGGTCCGGGCCGTACGGCGGCCGGGCCGACTCGACGGCGTCAGCTAGCAGGCGGCGGGCACCGGTCAGGTCACCGGCATGCCGCAGGGCGAGAGCCCGGTGCTGGATTCCGGCCAGGGGGGAGGGATGCGACACGTGGTCATGCTGCCGGGGCGATGCGCCCCGACGCTACCCACGAACGCCTCCTCGTCCGGTATCGCCCACCCGGCGGGAGCCGATGTGCATGATCCATCCGGGCGGTGTACAGTAACCACCCGTGCGGCCTGCGGGTCGGCTGACGGGTGGAAAGATCACCTCAGCCGGCGCGGTAGGCTGAACGAGCAGGTCCGGGTGGCGGAATGGCAGACGCGCTAGCTTGAGGTGCTAGTGCCCGTATAGGGCGTGGGGGTTCAAGTCCCCCCTCGGACACGAACCGAATCCCAACGGTGCGCGGCAAGGTCAACACTTGCCCGCACCGTTTGTGTTTTCGGGTCGTACGACAGGTGCAGCCCGAGGCTGCGGTAGACCTCTACCTTGTGTTCCGGCTCGGCGTCCCGCAGTGCGTTCACGAGGTCGCCGAGTTGCTCGACGATGGCGATGATCTGTTCCTCGTTGAGGCGAGGAGGGATGTTGCCGGGTCTGTCCTCGGCCGGTGTGTGCTGGTGTTGTTCGGCACGTTGGCGTTCGGCCTGGGTCTCGGCTATCCAGCCGGCGACCACCGCCGGGTCGGCGCCGGCGTCGAGTGCCGCCCGGTAGCGGGCCAGTTTCGCGTCGCACTCGGCGATGGTGGGTCCTTGCGGTGCGACCGGGGTCACGGTCGGCGTGTCGACGTTGGCCTGTTCGAGGAGCCCAGCGATGGTGTGTCGCCGCTGCAGCGGCCCGAAGCCTTGCACGAGCCAGGTGTCCAATGGTCGGATCAGCACGTCTTCCCGCATGATCACGTTCCGGGGGTGGTCGACCTTGTTGGTCAGGGCGTATTCCTGTGGGAAGCGGCAGCGGTAGTAGGCGACGCCGTGAGAGTGCTGGGCCTGCATCTTCCTGCCGCAGATGCCGCAGTGGACCAGGCTCTTGAAGATGTAGGGGTGCCGGGATCGGTGCGCCCGTTTCGGCGCGGTCGCGGTGCGCGCCCGCACGCCGAGCATCTCCTGGACGCGGTCGAAGTCCGCCTGCTCGATCAAAGGTTCGTGGACGATGTCGTTGGAGGTGACCCACCGGTCGCGCTGGTTCCACCGCATGACCGGGGTGTGCCCGAGCGCGACGTCGTCGACGTCGAGCAGCACCTCGTCGGTGCGCTGCTTGTTCCAGACCTGCCGCCCGGTGTAGCGGGGGTTGATCAGGATAGTCCGCACGGCGGTCTTGGACCAGGCGAGCCCGTCTCGGTGGGGGTTGCGGGCGCGGTCGTACGCCGAGGGGCAGAGGATGTCGTCGCGGGTGAGTGCTTCGGCGATGGCGAACATGCCGTATCCGGCGAGGTACATGGCGAAGATGCGCTGGACGACGGGGGCGGTCTGCGGGTCTGGAGTCAGTCCGCGGAGGCGTTTGCCGTCGGCGGCCTTCGCCGGGTTTGGGTGCGGCCCGAGGTCTTTGAGCATGTACCCGTACGGTGGGCGTCCGCCCAGGTAGCGGCCTTCGAGTTGGGTTTGGGAGGCCATGGCGGTGCGGACGCGGACCTTGACCCGGTTCCGCTCGCCCTTGCTCATCCCGCCGAAGACGGACATCACCAGGTCGT
This sequence comes from Micromonospora sp. NPDC126480, assembly GCF_040302465.1. Classification (NCBI taxonomy): domain Bacteria; kingdom Bacillati; phylum Actinomycetota; class Actinomycetes; order Micromonosporales; family Micromonosporaceae; genus Micromonospora; species Micromonospora sp. NPDC126480. The sequence goes on along the minus strand of NZ_JBEORU010000008.1, from coordinate 56,343 downwards.
GGGCCTCGTTGTCGGGGTCGATCGGTCCACCGACCTCCGGGACCCACAGTTGGACGCCGTAGTGAGTGAACAACGGCAGGGTCAGGCCGAACTGGTTGCCGTAGAAGGCACGGTGGGGCTCACCGATCACCACTGCGGTGAAGCCTCGCCGCGGGTTGCGTAGCGCGGCCAGGAGTCGGCTGGCGTCCGGGCGGCGCTGCCACGGCAGCGCTCGGCTGTGGCCGACATCGAAGAATTCCTCGACAATCATTCCGCCTCTCGGGGTGATCAACGTCTGGGCGAGGCACAGTTGCCAGTGTCGGGACGACTCAGGGTCCTGGTTGTCCTCCGTGGAGACGCGACCGTAGAAGGCGAAGGAGAGCTTCGGCGCTTCGAAGCTCTCCTTCGCGAGGTCTTGTCTCAAGCGTTGCTGGTCAATGGTCATGTTTCCTCCACAATGTGGTGATCGGCACCCGAGCGTTTGCCGTGTACCGCGACGAGAAGGCGTAGGAGAGCGCGCGCGCCGACCGGCCCGAACGCGGGCGGTTCGGGCGGCGCAATGACGCGCAGTTCGTCGGATCTGCTGTCTGTGGTTTCTTTTGGATGGTCGCTGAAATTGTAATTCAGCGTGGGCTGATCCGGGATGTCTGGTTGGAATGGCATGATTGTTCCCCCATTGGCTTGACATTTTTCTCACCCGATGGCTTGCAGTCATCGCGGGATCTCCTTCGGTCACTTGGCGGTCATCGGATATGGATGGTTGGCGTTGGCTCCGTGCTGTCCCGTGCTCAGTCCGAACACAGGGTTGGTGTGAGCAGGGTTTCGCGGCAGCGGCGCTTCGCGGCGTGGAGTCCACGTTGGTGGGTTTCAGGCAGACTTAGACGGCAGTGGAGGGCACGAAAACTGCCTTTTGCTGGTGTTTCTTGCTGGGTGGGTGGCTGCTTCACTCGCAGCGAGTCGTCGGACGACAGGAATCGGGCAGCACGCAGTGCAATTTCGGCCGGTGCTGGCCTTGATAAAATTCTCCTGAGGACGGACAGAGGCCGATTGGCGACGGCGTTTAGCGAAAAGAGCCCGTCAGGTCTTACGAGCGTCTATGAGGCGGCGGAGTGCCGCGCCCGCGGCGGGAAACGCGAGTTGCAGCGTGGACCCGACCAGCCGTACTGCCCACCAGGTGACCGCGATCAGGTAGCCGACGATGAGGGCGCCGCTGGTGGCGTTGGTGAAGACGATGGCGTAGCCGATGGCGAGGCCTGGTGCGGTGATGATGCGGATGGTGCGGCTTCGGATGGCCGTCAGGGCGGTGGCGATGCCGAGGAGGGCTGCTCCGGCGCTGCCGATGAGGCCGGGCATGCCGGTCCAGTCGACGGGTGGGGTGAGGGTGAGGGCTGCGCGCATGAGGTAGATGCCGACGGTGGCGATGGCGGCGTGCAGGAGGGCGGGTCGGGTGTGGTGGAGCCAGGTGGGCAGATCGGTGGCGGGGATGCGGGGTGCGGTGGCGGCGATGACGGCGGCGCACACCGCGAGCGGCAGGGCAGTGCCGAGGGTCCATCTCAGATAGGGGCTGTAGTCGTATCCGACGGAGGTGCCGGTGGCCAGGCCGTAGAGGGCGGCGGCGACGGCGCCGCCGACGGCGGCGGTCAGGTATCCGCGTCGGATGAGGTCGCCGGTGGCGGATTCAGGTGTTGCGGTGGTGGGTGCACCGGAGAGCCAGGTGGTGGGGGCGAGGTGCGCCACGGCGAAGGCGGTGAGCATGGCCAGTGCGCCGGCGGCGCCGAGTTGAGGCAGGGAGGTGCGCACGCCGATGATCCGGTAGGCGATGGTGGTGATGTCGGCGGTGAGAACTGCTTGCAGCAGCAGGGCGAGCGAGCAGGCGGTGAGTACGGTGGCGCTGGTCAGGTCCCGGACGCGAAGTCGCACACGCGGCAGGTGGGCGTGCGCGGCCGTCCTGGTGTGGTGGTGCGGTGCGGAGAGGGCGAGGGCGCCGTCAGCGAGGGCATGGGGCTGGCCGGTGAGAGTGGCCGGGGCGAGGCTGGTCGCGGTGGCCAGCCGATCCGCCAGTCCGGGCACCGGCTCGACCTGATGGAGGATGACGCCGACGAGGTGCTGAAGGTTGATGTCGGCTGCGTCGAGGACGTCGGAGACCGCGTCGTGGACTGCGTCGAGGAGGGGTTGTGCGGCGGCCGCGACGTCATCGCGGGTGATGACGGCGGGTGTGCGCGGCGCGGGAAGCAGGACTGGTGCGCGGTCCTGTGTGACGAGACGGTGTCTGGCCTGGCGCACGGATTCCTGCAGGATTCGCCCGTCCTGCGTGGGCTGAGTCAGCTCGGCGCGCAGCGGGTCGTCGTTGGTGGTGGCCGCGTCCAGGAGTTGCTGGGCGAGGACCTGGTCCAGGTCGCCCGGTGAGTCGATCGCTCGGGTGGCCAGTTCGCGGTATCCGTCGCCGTCTACTTGAAGGATGGTCAGGGCGACCGGGTGGCGGTCGGCCAGGCAGATCAGCAGGCACGAGCCGTCGGGGGCGGTGAGGCCTAGGGCTTGGGCGTGGGCGGCGAGCGCTGCTGGTGCGGTGACCATGGCGGGCGCGGGCAGTCCGGCGCGGGACGCCGCTTCGGTGAGCTCGTCACGTCGGCGTGGTCCCCAACTCGACGGGATGGCCATGGTGAGCGTGCCAATCGGCTCACCGACTTGATTGACGGCTTGACCAGCGACGTGCCGCAGTAGTGCGGCGATCAGGTCGACGGCGTCGAGGGCCGGTCCGCCCGCTTGGGTGCCGAGCAGGTCCAGCGGGTCGGGTACGAACTGGTGGCCGGCTGGCGGAGGGGTCGTTGCGGGCACGCCGAGGTAGAGGTTGCCGGCTGGGTCGAGGGCGACGCCGCGCGGCATGACGAGGTGACCGTCGAGGATGATGGGGATCCGGGCGCCGTGGTGACCGACGGCGGCGGCAATGGCCGACGAGTTGAGGTCGATCGACAGTTGTGCGCCCCCGCTTGGCATGTGCGGCAGTCTCACCCGACCCGGCGGTGGACCGTCAACCACCGTCCCGCGCAGTGATCCTTCGTGCGCGCATGGTGAGAATCCTTCTTCGCGGGATGGTCATCGGCATGCATCCTCGTGTATGCGGGAGAAGGTCAAGGTCGGGTGAAGGGGAGGGCACGGTGCCGCAGGAGTCCCCAGACAAGGTTCGCCGGCTGGCCGAGTACGGCACGCGTCCCACCTTCTACAAGCCCAGAGAGCAGGCACCGCACACCCGGCCTGCGCGGTCGGCAGTGGTGGTCCGACTGATGCGAGCGGCACTCGGCGCCGCGGTGTTCCTCGTTGTGGTGCCCGCGTTGCTGTGGGTCGTCGGCGGCGATCCGCTGCGGCGGTTACCGTCGTGGTCGCAGGTCGCCGTCTGGTTCGACCAGCCGAGTGGACGCTTCACCCCGACCGTCCTCGCCGGCATAGCGGTCTGGGCGCTGTGGCTGCTCTGGGCCGTGTTGGCCCTGCTGTTGGTCACCGAACTGGTCGCGGTGGTGACCCGCTGGCGGATCCCAGCGCTGCGACTTCCGGCACCGCTGCACCGGCTCGTGTTCGGCCTGGCCGGCACCGCCGCGATCGCCGTCACCTCCGCCGGCCAACTCAACACGGAAGACGACGCCGGCAGGCCCACAGCCCTCGTCGCCTCCGCTGACAACCCTGGCGTGATCCCTCGGCAAGCCATCGCGCGTGGCCCCGCATTGATCCGCGTCGCCGACACCCGCTACCTCTACACAGTCGAGCGCCACGATACCCTCTCCAAGATCGCCAAACAGTGGCTCGGCGACGCGAACCGGTGGCCGGAAATCTGCCGGCTGAACAAGCACCGCCACTTCCCCCGAACCGGCGGTACCCTGCGCGACTGCGACCTCATCTACCCCGGCTGGGACCTACGGCTGCCCGCCGATGCCCGCCCACCAGCAGACGCCATACCCGCCACCGCACCAAACCGGCCGACACCACCACAGGCGACCGCCACGCCGTCGGCGACGCCGAGCACCGCTGCGGACCCCTCACGTCCTACCCCGCCGGCCACCACGGCCTCGCAGAAACCAGCCACCCCACACGGCACCGCGTCAGCGACGGATGCGCCCACGACCGTGCCGCCCGCAACCTCCAGCCCCACCACACCGGCATCACCATCCACCACGCCAGCGGTCGATGGCCAACCGAGCCCGACTGCGGCAACCGACGGTGATGGCGTCAGTCTGTCGCCGGCGGCGTGGCTGCCCTGGTCACTCGCCGCCGCGGTCAGCGCCGCCGCCGCGCTCGTCTGGGCGCACCGCCGCCGCCGATACACCGGCCAGCCCGACGCAGAGCCGCCCACCGACCTGCCCCCACCCGTGCGACAGCTGCGCCGCGCCGTAGCCCGCAACCCTGACGTCGCCGGCCCGGATGACACCGAGCCAGCCACGCGTGTGCCGGACCTCGTACCACTGCACCCCGGTGGAACCGGCCTGGTCGGGGACGGCGCGCACCCAGCAGCCCGCGGTGTTCTCGTCGCGGTCCTGTCCACCGGCGGCGCGCACCACCCCGACACGCGCGGTGAAGTCATCACTGACGCCGCCACCGTGACGGCCCTGCTCGGCCCCGGGGCGGCGGCCCTCAGCCCGTGGCCACGGTTACACGTCACAGACAGCGTCGACGATGCGCTCACCACGATCGAGGCAAGGCTCCTGCACCGCAGTCGCATCCTCGACGAACACGCCCTGACCGACCTGGACGCCCCGCGTCAGCAAGCTCCCGGCGAGGAACCGCTACCACCACTCGTCCTGATCACCCACACCCCGCCGGCCGCGGCCAGCATGCGCGCCAAAGTCGCCCTCACCCTCGGCAGCGACCTGCACGTGTCCGCCCTGCTGCTCGGCGAATGGCCGCACGGCGCCACCATCGACGTCACCCACGACGGCCACACCACATTCGTCACCAACGAAACCGTCGAGCCGGTGCCACCGCGGCTGCCTGTCCTCGACGCCGACACGACAATCCAGATCCTCACCACCCTGCGTGAGGCACACACCGGCGAACCACCCACCGTCGCACCGGCACCGGCCGCCGTCGTACCACTGCACACAAGCCGAACCGACACCGAGCCGGAGAATCCATCCGCCATGCCAGCCCCGCCCGCCGCGACGGGGAAGGTACGGCTGCGGGTACTCGGCCAGCCACGAATCGACAACATCACCAAACCCGGCCGGCCACTGCGCGCCAAAGCCCTCGAAATGGCCGTGTTCCTCGCCTGCCACCCCGACGGCGCCACCACCCGCGACATCGGCGAATACCTCGAACCCGACGCCCGCATCAGCCAAGCCGACCAACGCGTCCACACCAACGCCAGCAACCTGCGACACGTCCTCGGCCGCGCCGGCACCACCGACCGCAAAAACGCCTACGTCATCACCACCGGCGGACGCTACCGACTCGACCCCGCCACCGTCGACGTCGACGTGTGGACACTGCGTGACCTGTTGCGCACCGCCACCATCGCCACCGAAACGCGCCGCCGGGAACTGCTCACCGTCGCTTGCGACCTCTACACCGCGCCGCTCGCGCACGGCCACGACTACGAATGGCTGCAGCCGCACCGCGAGACGGTCCACCGATGGGGCATCGACGCGCACCTTCTGCTGGCAGACGACCTGCTCCATCACGACCCGCAGGCCGCATCCGACCTACTCGACAAAGCGCTCAGCCTCGACCGCTACAACGAGGCCCTCTACATCAAAGCGATGCGCGCCCATCACGCCCTCGGCGACGCAGACGGCGTCACCACACTCCTGCGCGCCCTGACCAAAGCCCTCACCGACCTCGACGCCGCACCCCAGGACGACACGGTCACGCTGGCGACCCAACTCCGCAGCGACCTGGACCAGAAGTAACCGCCGCCGACGTCGCTCCGACACGCCGGCAGCCTCTGGCAAGGGCAGTCCACTGCTACGTGCGGTTGGCGCTCACCCGCCGAAGGCCGGCTCTCTGCAGGACCCATCGGGAACGCCGCCGGTGTCCGTCTCGGGCTAGGCTGAACGCTGCTTGCTCTCAACTGTCCTTTGTAGGAGGCTCCCGTGCGGCCCGGTGACGAGACTGCGGCAGACCAGCACCAGACACCGCCGTCCGGGATCGACCCCAGCGTGCCGCACTCGGCGCGGATCTACGACTACTGGCTCGGCGGCAAGGACAACTTCGCCGCTGACCGAGCGGTCGCCGAAGCCCTCGCCGCGGCGATCCCGACGATCCGAGAGATGGCCGCCGAGAACCGTCACTTCGTGCACCGGGTGGCCCGCTACCTGGTCGGCCAGGCCGGTGTACGGCAGTTCCTCGACATCGGCACCGGCATCCCGACCAGACCGAACCTGCACGAGATCGCCCAGCAGATCGCCCCCGAGACCCGAGTGGTCTACGTCGACAACGACCCCATCGTGTTGGCCCACGCCCGCGCCCTGATGGTCAGCACCGAGCAAGGGCGCAGCGAATACATCCACGCTGACCTGCGCGAGCCGAAGATGATCCTCAACCACCGGACGCTGCGCGAAACACTTGACCTCGACCAGCCGGTCGCGCTCACGATGATTGCGATCCTGATGCTGCTCGCCGACGCCGACGACCCGTGGCACACGGTACGCGTACTGCTCGACGCCCTACCGTCCGGCAGCTACGTGGCGATCACCCACCCGACCGGCGACTTCAACCCCCAGGCCATGGCCACAGCCGTCACCGCGGCCGTCAACAACGGCATGACACTCGTACCCCGCACCCGCGAGCAGGTGGCCCGGTTCTTCGACGGCTGGGACCTGGTCGAACCGGGAATCGTGCCCGTGATGGCCTGGCAACCCGACGACGGCGAGCCCGCCGACCCGCACGCCGCCTACTACTGGGCCGGCGTCGCCCGCAAACCCTAGCCTGAATGGTTCGGCAGGGTGCTGGGATGCGTGCTCGTCACGAGCGGCTTGGCCGGGATCTGGCGGGCTCTTCGACTCGGCGTGGTCATCGACGCAGGCGGTGTCCGCGTTCGCGGCTTCGTCAGCCGTGAAAAGGTCACACCGTGGAGCGCGATCCAGTCGGTCGACTGCGCGCAGATCGACGTAAGCAAACGTCGCTTGCCAGGACCTGACGTGGGCGAATCGGGAGGATCGGTCGGTGTGCCGTAAGAGCCGGAAAGCCGCCATGATCGTGATCGTTTCGCCAGTCGCACACGGTGACCACCACCAGGCCCTATCCCAGCCCAGGCCGCACCTGTTGCCAGATGAGTGGCTTCCGCCGTCCCCGTCTGCGTGACCGGCTGCAGTACCGTCACGCCGTGCATTTCGTGTATCGCTCCCACTACGAGGGCCTGTTGAGTAAGCGGGTCCGGCGGCTGCCGGACGAGACTGTGCTGAGTTGGTTTCAACGAGGTTGGGACAGCGACGATCCGGAGTCGTGGGTTGAGAACGAGCTGGGCGGTGACGTCTACGGCCTCGATTCGATCTTCGAGGCGGCACGGAAGCACGGGCTGTCTCGGGCGGCCACGACCAGCGAGCTGCGCGAGCTCCTGCATGAGCACTTGTACGTGGAGGGTGACGAGGACTTCATCCGCCTCGACGATCACAGCCTCCGGGTACGGACCGATGACGACGAGGTGGAACTGGCGTACTTCTTCCTCGATGACGAGGTGGTCGCGACCGCCCTCGACCGGTTGGCATACCTGCTCCAGTCGTGGCCGTTGCCCGGCGCGGGCGGTGAGTCGACGTCGTTCGTCACGGATGTGCCAGTGACAGTCGTTACGCCCGCCGGCACCGGTGGCGCCAGCACGTACGCGGTGTTCCTCACGTTCTACGACGGCGCGAGCCTCGCTTGTTCCCGGCCGCTGGTATTCCCGGGGGTCGGGTTGTGGGAACTGCCCGGACATCTGCGGACCGCGGACCCCGACAGCGGTGCAGCATGGCCACCCGAGTTGCTGGTCTTGCGAGCACTCGTCGCACCCGAAGACGACGCCATCAGGCCGGCGCTGGAGCGGTGCAACAGATGGCCCGGCTTCAACCTCAACGCCGACCCGTGGCCCAACCTGCCCAACGAGCACACCCCCGCCCACCACGAAGCCATGGCGCTTCTCACGACGGGCAGATACGTCGACGGGCGACGCCCTGACGCATCACGCATCGAGGTCGACAAACATCTTGCCCAAGTCACCATGCACTGTGGTGGGTCATTCGGGTACCAGCAGTGGTTCCTATTCGACACCCTGTGGGCGGCCGCTCACTCCGACCTGGCGCAATCACTGCTGCGCTACAGCAACCACTGGGATCCACTCGAGGACTGAACACAGCCGAGCCATCAGCTCCGGTCGTCAAACGAGCGGATGCAGATCGGGCGCGCGGTCGCTGGCTACCTCTATCAATGACCTGCGCCCGTGGCCCGCCACGTTTGGGGTCTCAGGCAGCCCGGCGGCCACCAGGGAACGACCCTCATCCGTTGCGTCGAGCCCGATCCGCGGCAGATCCGGACGACCTGGTGGAAGCTGCGTCTGCCTGCAGCTGTGCGAGTTCACAACACGGGTTGAAGCTGAACGAGGATCATCCAGTTGGCGCCGTCGGCGCGAGATGTCGCCCGGACCCGGTACTCGCTCGGGCGTAGATCGATCACGAGGTGGTTGTCAGGCTCCAACTCCGCCCCGGGCCATGCCGAATCAAACAGCACGACTGGCCCGTCCACCGCCCAGCGGACATCCTCGTCCTCGTCCCAACTCACGCCGTCACGCAGCGCTCGGCGTGCAGCGCTCACCAGGTCGTCTTCCTCGTTTGCCGCTGCCCACCGCAGGAACAGCCGTTCCGAGGGTAGATACGTCGTCGTTGCCGGCTCGTCGCCCAGAACAAGTGCCTGCCGTTGACCGATGGCGACCACGCCGACGTAACCGTCGATCGCGCACGCCCGGCCGTAGTCCCCCCAACTCTCCACGGGACCGTCAGTGCTATCAGCGCCGGTCCATAGCGACAGCGCCGATTGCGGAGCAACGAGCAGCGGTCCGCCAGCCGACGAAACCCACATGTACCGCAATGACCCACCTCCCACAGCGATCTTGCCAGGCAACGGCGATACACGTGTGCTCGGCAAGACGCGTTTGTCATGGCCGGAGAGCTGATTGCCGCAGATCGAGGGCCGCTGGATCGCCCGGCTGTGCGCACTTATCGGCACATGGCTGAACGGCACTCAGGCCAGCTCGACAGATCGCTTGGTACCACGCGACTCGCGGCATCTGTGGATGCCGCTCAGGTGTTCAGCACGGTGAGCCAGTCGGCGGTCCGGGGGCGGTAGCCGTGTCGGTCCGCGAGTCCCCGCACGATCGCTGGGACGTGCCCGGCACCGTAAACGACCGCGACGTCGATCCGTTCGGACGAACGCGTACGGATCAGCTCGGACAGCGTGGCAAGCACTCGCTCATCCCGGTCGCCGCCGAATGTGCGCTCGAAATGTTCGGCGAACTCGTCGTCTGAGTACATCTCGTCCTTGGCGCTGGGCAGGTCGTTCAACTCGACCTCAGGCGAGAGCAGCCGTCGCGTGCCCCCGAAGAACTGGGCCACGGCCACGATCGGAATGACACACCACATCAAAAGCCGGTATCGCAGCGGCATGGCCCGCCAACCCTGAGTGAACTCCGCCGTCGTCACATCCGGGTTGATCAGCTCGACGCCGAGCGACCGGTACGCGATGTTGTCGACCACGAGTCCGGAGCGCTTGTTGGCTGGCATGACCCGGTAGGTGAGCGTGAGGGCCCACGTCAGTACCGAACGTCCGCTGACGCCTTCGACGACGAGCAGGTCACATCGCCGGAGCCGCTGCGCCACCGCCGCGTAGAACTCGGGGCTCGCCACATGCAGCATGGGGAACAGCACGAACTGCAACTGGCTGCCCGGGCGCCGAAGGCGCAACACCGCGGAGCGGGTCCCGATGATGCTGTGCTCGATGATCTGCAAGCCCGCCCACCTGACGTCTGCCGACGCTGAGATCCAAAGGGTATGCCTGGAGCGCAAACCGGACCCGTCGATATCGCGCCATGGAGCGTGCACCGCCGCCGAGGTGTCGCAGACGCCTGGAGGCATGCGACGATCTTGATGCTGTCTTGGCGTAGGTTCCCCGGGTGACTGTGTACGACATGGCCGCCAAGCTGCCTTCCATCGGCGTGCTGCGTGACCGCTGCAAGACACTCGCCGTCCTGGAGTGCATCCTCGACGGTGGTGAGCCCTACTACGCCTACACCCGCACCTGGGGTGACGACGAGGCCGCGCTGATGAACAACGGCAGCGGCGACGAGTGGGCGGTCGTGTTCACCGCCGAGGGCGCGTTCATCCGTGTGTTCGACCACGAGTCGGCGATGACGCCCTACCGCAGTCCGGACCGGGAACTGTGGCCCGGCCTGCTCGACGGAATCCCGGCGGTGTTCCGTCCGCAGCTCGAGGAACCAGCGTTCGGCGACGAGGAGCGACAGTTCCTCGCTACCGCTGTGCTGTGGCGGCAATCCGGTGACGACCGCTGGCACGCCGGTGAAGGCATCACGTTCCCCCCGCTCCGCGGACCGTACGACGACAACGCCCCGGACGGCTCAGGACTGCTCGAGATCCTGCTCGACGACATCGTCGACCGGTACGTCACGTTCGCCGAGGACTACTACGAGATCGAGGTGGACCCGACGGTGGTCGAGCACGTTGTCGCGCACCGCCCGCTCACGGACGTCGTTGTGCAAGCCTTGAACCCAGAAATGACCGTCGCCAGGCTGCACGAGGACCTCACCGCGATCGGGTATCCGACCGCGGCCGCGTGACGACGGGCTCGTACCTGGGACCGCCTCGACAGCACGCTGGTCGCTCAACGGCCAGTACCGGAAGCTGAAGCACATGACTGGGGTTAGGTGACGGTGTTGGGTTGAGCGGCAGTTGCCGCTACGGTCCCATCGTGAAAACGGTCCGCGTCTACGCCCCCCGATCGAGGCTGCTGCTTCTGTTGCTCGCCTCCGCCGGCTTCGTGTCAGGGAGTCTGTGGATCGCTTCGTTCGCGGGGGGCGTCGGCATTGTCGTCGCGATGGCCGGCGTTGCGTTCTTTGGCTTGGCCGGTGTCTACTTCTTGCTCGAACTGATCTATCGGCGGCCGTCCCTGCAGGTTGACGCGGAGGGCATCACCGATCGGGCGTCACTGGCCTCGGCTGGCCGGATCCGGTGGCGTGAGATCGGCGCTGTGAGGATCCACTCCGTTGCGGGGCAACGGATGCTGGCGATCCTGCCGCATGACCCCGATGCGGTAGTTGCCCGATCCGGGTTCGTGCGCCGCGCCTTCCTACGGATGAACCGCGCAGCCGGCTTCCCGCCGGTTAACTTGCCAGAGTCCGCCCTGCCGTACTCCTTGGAGGCGCTCGTCGACGAGATGCGCCGGCATAACCCCGAGCTTCAGGTATCCGCCGATTAGGCACGCCACAACGACACCGCCGGCCGCGGTGGATCTCGTCAACAACGTCAAGGTGACCGGGTGCGAGCAGGTCGAGAAAACATCCGCTTCGGCAGGAGCGCGCGTCGAGCGCCACCACGCCCGTCACTGAACTTGGCGCACGGTCGGCGGCAAGAGCGGACGGATCCTGCTGGCCAGGGCGTGTCTAGAGCGGATTCAGGAGCAGCACGCCGTCCGGTGAGTAGAAGTAATCGCGCACGGGCCAAGCCCAGTCTTCAATCTTCGGGTCTTCCGACTGCGACAACCACTCAGACAGACGCGCGTGCTCGTCGGTGTATCCATTCTCCAGGAGCCACCGAAGCGTGTCGCCCCGGCCCGCTCCGAAGATTGCCTGGGCGTCGAAGCCGATGCCTAGGTCCATGTCGCCCGTGCGGAACTTCGCCCCAGACAGGCGGGGCGAGTCCGCTGGATCGCCGATGAGGAACAGCAGAAAGGCCGTCACGTAGACCTGCTCGTACTCGTCGCTCTCGCCCACGTCCGGACCTTCGCGCCACGCCCTTTCGAGGTCGAAGATCTCTCGGAGCATCGCGTGGTAAGGGCCAGGATCGTCTACGTCAACCATCCGGAGCGCCTCCCGACGCGAAGCCGGACTCCAGAGGTCCAAAGACTCGGCCATGTGTGAACGCTAGTCGGAGCGCCCGCTCTTCGGCTAGATCCGGGTGCCATCGGGCCGCCTGCCGATGTTGGTAGCGACATCGGCGTCGGCGTGATCTTGAGGATGTGTAAGCGAGCTTAGACCTGCATTCTGCCACCAGGTAACGACGCGGCGGATGTCTGCGATCTGATCGAGCCATCCGCTCAACCAGATGATTTTTACTGTATGGCCTGTTCTTGGTGCTTGGATGAGAAGTCCCTGGCCGAGGTACATGCCGACGTGGCGGGGGTCGGCCATGGTGCCTCGGCTGCCGGGGATGAAGACGAGGTCGCCGGGCAGCAAGAGAGCCGGGTCGGCCACGGGTTCTCCGGCGTTGACCTGATCGGTGGTGATGCGCGGGATGGTGATGCCGGCTGCCCGGTACGCCGACTGCATAAGCGAGGAGCAGTCGCACTGCTTGTCGGGGTCGCCGGAGTGCGGGTCGGTGCACGACCCGCCGAAGTGGTATGGGGTGCCCAGCTGCCCGAGCGCCCAGAAGATCGCGGTCGTGACCTGGGGCGGGGTGCCGATCGGCAGGGTGAATCCGTCCGGCAGGGCAGCGAGCGCGTCGGTGGCGCAGTCGGTCAGGGTGCTGGTCAGCTGTTCGACGAGCTGGATCGCGTCGTCGGCCCACTTAGCGTACGCGTCGGGGTAGGCCGCCACCTGGACCGCCTGCGCGGCCTGGGTGAGGGGCATCTGCTCCCAGCCGGCGACGGTCAGCAGCTTGTCGAAGAACTTTCCGGCCTGGTACTCCGGCTGGGACAGCTGCTCGACGGTGCCCCAGCCCTGGCTGGGGCGCTGCTGGAATACGCCGATGGAGTCGTGGTCGTTGCGGTTGCCGAGGTGCGGCAGGTTACGCAGGCCGGATTCCTGCATCGCGGTGGCGAGACCGACGATCCACCCCCAGCGGGGCACGCCCTTGGCGACACCCACATCGATGATGGTCGCGGCGATCTCGAGCTGCTCGGTGTCCCAGCTGAGGCCGGGTGGCTGCCCGGAAGGCCGTAGCGCGGGCACGGCGGCGACGCCGCACCCGCCGGGGCCGCCGCCTGTGACGGAGGACAGCAGCAGCATCGGCAGACCGAAGCAGCCGATGACGACGGTGACGATTCCGATGATGGTTTTGGTCATGGCGAATGCCTCCAGGTGAAAACAGAAAGGGCCGGTGTTCGCGCGGGTGAGCGGCCGGCCGGGGACGAGACGGGATATCGGCTACATGCGGTGGATCAGCGGAACCAGCTCGGCGTGGGTCTGGCGGAGGAACTCGGCCATCAGGTCGGCCGCGTCGAACAGCGGGTGGCCGAGTCGACGGGGGGCGGCGTTGCGCCAGTCCCAGTGGTCCGGTTCGAGAGCGGGCACGAACCACAGTGCGCCGTGATAGTTGAGGAACAGCGCCTCGCCGATCTGCGGGGCGAGCAGGGTCATCGGCTTGCTGGCGCAGGTGGTCAGGCAGTGGCAGCCGGGGTCGTTGTAGATCGAGCGCGGCTGGCGCCGTGGTGGGTCGGGCCGGTGCAGTCGCAGGAGCGCTCGTAGGCGTTGCGGTAGGTGCGGTACATGCTGTCCCTTGCGAGGTCGTGAAACGCAAAAGGGCCGTGGGCCGCTCTCGCGGGGCGGCCCAACAGGCCCATGGGTGTGGGTGAGTTCGGAGCGACTACGCCTGGCGGCTCTGCTCGAAGGGGTTGCGCAGGATGGGTGACGGTCTGGCGTAGCTGCCGCTCGATGCTGAGGCTGGCGGCGTAGAAGTCGTGGTGCTCGTGGGCGTGGTCGGCGTTGGGCCAGTCCCATTGGCCGCCGGGGAGACGGTTGACGAACCAGAGGTCTCCGCCGAGGTCGAGGAACAGGGCGCAGTTCCAGTGCTCGGTGATCAGCGTCGTCGGCTGGGTGGTGCAGGTGACGCAGGCGCAGCGGTCGTCGTTGTAGGTCGTGCGCTGGTGGCCGTGGTGCTGCGGGCAGGGGCAGTCACAGAGCCGCTGCCACGGCGGCGTGTAGGCCATGTGGATCCTCCTGAAGGGGTGGCATGGGTACGCCTCGGGACCGCTGGCGTGGGCGGCTGGCGTGGGCGGCTTGCCGTGGCGTACGCGGGTGGGAAGGGTGACGGCCGCGGTCAGCGCGGCGGGGCGAGGCGGGTCCGGCCGGGTCCGAGGCGCACGTCGCGCTGGACCTGGCGGGTCTCCTCGTCGGTGAGCAGGTAGGCGGGCAGCTGTGGCACGCCTTCGCGCGAGGCGCGGTAGCGCCGGTGGGTGCCGTCGATGAGCAGCGGGGAGGATGGCTGGCCGCTGATGAGGAGCTGCGCGACGATCACGGGTTTGGTCAGGTCAGCGGTCATGGCGTAGGCGCGGTCCAGGCCATCACGGGCCGGACCGATGAGGCCGATCGTGGAGCTGTCCGGGTTGTCGTGGTGGGTCAGGCCGTACGCCTGTGCCCACGTCGCGACGTCCAGCGGCCGGGCGTCGCGAGGGATGGCGGCGATCAGCGCCAAGACGGCGTCGACCGAGAACACCCATGGGCCGAAGTGGAACCACTGGTGGGTCGGCTCGGTCATCGGCCGCCTCCACCGGTGACACGGAAGTAGATCGCGACGCACCGCAGGATCAGCTCGTGCGACGGCAGAGTCAGCAGCTGCTGCCGGTGCTTCTCCTTGAGGCGGTCCCAGATCAGGCTGGTGACGCTGGCCGACCACAGGTCCACCAGCACTCCATCGATCTTGGCGTGCTGCCGTTCGGCGACGATACGCCGCAGCGACTCGATGAGCGTCGGGTCGCCGGGCGGGTGGTGGTAGTCGTCAGGCCGGACGGCTTCGGGCAGCAGGGCCAGGCAGTCCTCGCAGGTGCGGTCCACCCGAGGTGGGTCCTCGGTCTCCCACCGGGCCACGGCGGTAGCGAGCAGGCCGCAGACGGCTTGCCGCTCGTCGCGCGGGTGACGGATGTGGCCGATCATCAGCGGGTCCTCCGATCCGACCGGCACCCGATGCGTCGGGTCATGGGGTGGCTGGCTCCGTTCTGACGGGCCGGGGCAGCGGTCGTGCGACCGCCGCCCCCGGCCGATGGGTGGGCGACGGTCAGATCTTCAGCAGGTCGAAGGCGGCCACCTTCAGCTCGCCGACCTTGCCGGTCACGACCCGGTTGGCGCGGGTGGTGGCGTCCTTGGCCTGCTGGTAGTGGTCCAGGTACTCGGTGATGGCCTGGTATCCGGCCCACCGGGTGCCGGCGATGGCGCGCTGCGTGTCGGCCTCGGTGATCAGGTACTTGAGCGTGCCCAGCCGCTCCTTGGCGTTGTTGCGGGTTTTCTCCGAGGCGTTGTCCTTGACCGGCCACACCTGCGCGACGATCTGCTCGAACTCGCGCATGGTCATTTCCGTCTGGAGCATCCGCTCGGCGGCCTTTTCGAACGTGTCCATGTACTTCCACATCAGGCCCAGCGCTTCGCGGGCCTGGGCGATCTGGGAGTTCACGTTGCTCGTGTGCCGGAACGTGTAGTGGCCCACGGCGTGGGCGAAGGCCGCGCGCTGGGTGTTGGCGCACACCACCCGGATCGGGCTGGCGTCCACGCGCAGCGCGGCGGTGCCGTCGTGGGAGGTCGTCCCGATCAGATAGAGGTCCATCCGGTCGACCCCGGCGATCTCCATCGCCGTGGGCAGCTTCATGGTGACGAACACCGACTTGCCGTTGCGGAGGCTGCCTGCGGTCTCGAAGTGGGCGCCGCCCACCTGGTCCACGAGCCGGTCGAGCATCTCGGCGCACTGCTCGTTCTGGACCACGGTGTAGTCGGTCCCGACGATGCCCAGATACTCGGTCGCACCCGTCACGGGGTTGCGGCGCACGGTCATGCGCTTGTCCTCGGCCGGGATCGGGACCTCGACGCCGTCCACGATGTCGATGCCCTGGACGCGGATCGTGCGCACGCCCCAGTCGCCGAGCAGGGCGGCACCCATGATCTCCTGGGCGCTCATGGTGTTCTGGGTGACGGTGCCCAGTTGGTGCCAAGCCGACAGGCGGGCGCTGGCGAAGGCGGTCTGCCCGTTGGCGAAGGTCTCAAGTTCGTGCGGCACAGGGGGTCTCCTCTCGACATGCCGCGGGGGCCGAGCCGCATGGCCCGGCCCCCGGAAGGGATGGGATGGGTTACTGCTGCCCGGCGTCGCCGTCGGCCGGCGCGGATGCGCGAGCGTTATGGGCTCCGGGTCGACCTGGGTGAGGCGGCCGTGGGCGGCCGTCAGGACTGCTCGGCCGTGGCGTCGTCGGCCTGGTCCGCGCCGCCGTCCTCGGCCTGCCTCGGGTACTGGAACGCCCACGGCGACTCGGAGACCATGACGATGCGGCCGGCGGCACCGAGCTTGCCGCAGTTGTTGCGCACCGCCCCCGCGCTGACCGTCCGGCCGCCGAGCTGGTTGCTGATCGCGGTGGCGATCTCCTGCGGCGTCATCGTCCGGCCCGGGTTGGCCTTCAGCGTGTCGAACGTCAGCCGCTCCAGCTCGCCCTTGGCGAACGGCTGGCTGCCGTCGGCGTTGGCCGTGACGTCTGTGCGGCGCGCCCCGGCCGTCGCGAGGCCCGGCGTGCGGGTGGGCGTCCGCTTGGGCAGGGCCACGGTGTGGACCGTGCCGTCCTCGGCGACGATGTGCAGCGTCCCGTCCGGGCGGACGAGGGGCTGCACCTGGGCTACCGCCTCGGGCGACTCGGACAGGCCCCTGATCACCTGGAAGCACAGCGGGCAGCGGGGCGGCTCCGGGTTCGGGTTGACCTCGCTGGCCTTGGTGGGCCCGGCGATCCACCGCGCCGGGACGCCGGGCAGGCGGCGGGCGGCATCGGCCTGCTCCATCGCGGTCAGCAGCCGGGAGACGGTCGCCTCCCCGATGCCGCTCTCGGCCACGATCTCGCCGATGGCCGCGCCGTCGTCGCCGTGCTCGCTGAGCACCGCCTTGATCGTCATGACCTTGCGGTCGCCGGGACGGCTGGGCTGGACCACGGTGATCTGGCCGCCGTTGCCCTTGTCCGAGTCGCCCTTGTCCGAGTCTTCGTCGTGGGAGTCATCCTCGTCCGCGTCGTCGTCGGAGTTGCCCGGGTCATCGGTGTCCTCGCCCGTGTCGTGGTCGTTGGCGTCGCCCTGGTCGGCTTCGTCGACCTCGGCCCGGTCCTGGTCGGCGCCGGCGCCGTCCGGCTCGTCGCCGGGCTGCACGTCGTCGCCGTTGGCGTCGTCGTCCTCGGCCTGGCGGTTCTCCGCCGGATCGGTGTCGGGCTCGTCGGTCTCGGCGATGTCGGTGTAGTCCTCGCCGCCGGCCGGGTCGCCGTCGCCGCGGTCGGCGTCGGTGCTGAAGGCGCGGTCCTGGGCCTCGGCCGCGACGCCCTCGGAGAGGGTCCACCGGGTAGGGGTGCCCTCGGCCGGGTCGGCGTCGGAGTCCCCCGGCACGATCAGCCCGGCGTCGGCCAGGGTCTTGATCGCCCTGTCGGTGGTCGACCGGGCCTTGCCGGACCGCTCGCTCAATTCGTGGACATTGCCCTGGCCGAGGGCGGTCAGGGCGTCGAGGACGGCCTGCGTGGCAGGCGTCAGGGACACGTGATCCATCAGTGTTTCCCTCCTTGGGAACGCGGGGTTGGGACGCCGGACACAGGGTTGTGCCGGGCGGTGGTGCGCCGGTCCCGGGCAGCGTCAGCGCGGCAAGCACCGGCGAAGTGGTGTCTGCCGTGCGGGATGCCGCCTGGATGCGGTCCGGTGGTCTTGGCGGTGTGGCCGCCGCGCTGATACGTCAGCGACCGGAGGTCGCGGCCTGCAGGATGTAGTTGCGGTCCTCTTTTGGCTCCCGGTAGATGCCGGCGTCGACGGGGGACAGCCGCAGCGGGTTGACGCTGCGCGCGGGCGTCGGACGTGCCGACGGTGACGTGGATGACGTATCCGGCAAGGTTCTGTCGGCGGCAGGAGCCGGTGTGCGGCAGCACGACCAGGACTGTGTCGCCGGGATTGACGCACCGCCGCTGCCCCGAGCGGCCCGGGTTCGTCTCGGCGTACGCGGCGCGGGCGCGGTCGTCGATGAGGGTGTTGATCCAGTTGCGGGCGTAGCGGTACGCGCGGGCCGCTCCTTGATCGTTTCCGCCGGGCCGGCGACCATGCTGACAGGGTGCGACCGGTGGCCAGGGCCATCCAGCGGCCGATCGCCTCGAGGTGGAGCATGAGGTCTGCTCCTAGCTGGCCAGGTGAGCGAGTTCGGCCGGGGTGAGCTCGGCGGGGGTGCGGCTTCGCCAGGCGTCGGAGTGGCGCAGGTGCCACCAGCGCAGCAGCGACCGGCAGGCCGAGGCGAGGTCGTCACAGACCGGCAGGGGATAGGTCATCCCGGGCTGGGTCCGGCGGTGCTGCGGGTCGGTGTACGCGGTCGGCGCCCACCCGTGGTCGGTCTCGGTGACCTCGCCGACGACGCGGTCCGGATACGGGATGTCGAAGGAACTGGCGGCTTCGGCGTCGGGTACCACCAGCCAGGTGCGCTGGTCGGTGAGCCGCAGCGTCGCCACGCCCTGCGACGGGTCGCTGCGTCGCAGGAGCAGGTGCCGCTCGTCGCCGACGCCGACTGGTCGGTGGTTGCGCCACGCGCGGTAGGCGGTGACGAGCGCCGCCCCGAGGACGATGTGCCGTTCGCGGGCGGCGAGCGCGTCGGTGAGGGCTTGGTGGTAGCCGGGCATGTGCAGGTCGGCTCGAGCAGCCAGCCCGTGCCGGGCGGTTGCGGTCAGCTCACCCACGCGGGCGAGGGCGTGGTCGAGGGTGGCGGTGCTGTCGGTGAACTCGCGGGCGGTCTTGTGCAGGAGGCGGGCGAGGTCGCCGGTCGGGTCGAGGGTGGCCGTGTCGTGGCGCCACAGGTGCTCGGGCAGAACATCGTTGGTGTCGGCGGCGATACGCCGCAGCGCCGGATCGGTCAGGAACACCGGGTATCTCCTTTCACGGACGAGGGTGTGTGGGCATGGCGAAGGCCGGTCGCAGCGGGGCTGCGACCGGTCTCGGGTGTTCCGCGGGGCGGGCTTAGGCGATGGCGACGGCGCACAGCCGGGCGCTGGAGCGCAGGCCGCGTACGTAGGCGCAGGCTTCGTTGAGGAAGCGGAATCGGTCGGCGACGGAGTCGCTGGCCGGGGTGAGCAGCCGGCCATCAGTGGTGATCAGCGCGTCGCCGATCAGCGCGATGCGCCAGTGCAGCCCGGTGTAGGTGGCTTCGCCGGCCTGGTAGACGGACAGCTCGTAGGGGTCGAAGTGGTGGGCGAGCATCGCCAGGACGCGGGGCTGCTGCTCGAAGCGGCGGCGGGCCTCGGCCACGCTGACCTTGGCCGGGTCGGCGTGGTGCTGGGCGAGGTAGTCCTCGAAGGGGCGGGCCGGACGGGTTGTCGCGGCGATGTGGGTGTTCCAGGCACGCCAGCGCAGGGCGGCGTCGTGGGCGGCTTTGGCGGCGGTGCCGGTCAGGTCCAGGCGGCTCTTGCGGCCTCCGGCGGCCATGGTGACCGCGCCGAAGCGGCGGGCGGCGTCGAGCAGGTAGTAGCCGATGAACCGGGTCAGCCAGCCGATGAGACGGCGGTGGCGCACGTGGTAGCGGCGGGCCGGGGTGCCGTTGGCGTGCAAAAGGTCGTGGACCTTCTCGGAGGCGGCGAACCAGTCCGCGTCGTCGCCGGGGGCGAAGCAGACGGTGACCACCTGGTCGGTGAGCGGCCGGGATTTGGGCATGGCGGGGCGATCCCTTCGAAGAAGCAGTGGGCATGGGTGCGTGGTGGTGCCACCGGATCGCGGCGTCTGGACCGGGGACGCTGCCGTGCGGGGCGCGGGGCGTGGATCACGAGCCGACCAAACGGTGGGCTGCTGGGCGATCCCGCTGGCGCGGGCAGATCCGAGAAAGGACCAGACGGGCGGCGGCGTGAGCAAGAGAAGAAACTGCACCGTAGCTTCGTGACCTGACAGCACTAGCCCTGTCAGGAATCACGACAACGCCTCTGACCTGCGATGACAGGATTGGCCGTCTGACCGTCAGGGTCTGTCAGAGCACGAAGAGTCCGTCGTCGTCGAAGTTCGGGTTGTCCGCCACGGGCTGACCGTGGTCGCTGGGCAACTCGGTGAGCCGGACCCGCCCGGTGGCGCCGCCGGGGAGCCAGACCGCTGCGGCGGGGTCATGGCGGTGGGTGGCGGTCGCGATCGGGACGTCGCCGCGCCGGCCGCGCAAAACCTGGTGGAGGTGTTCTTCGCGTTGCTCGCTGCCGAGCCAGAACAGCACCGGGTAGCGGGGGCCGCCCCGTCGGATGAGCCCTGTGTACCGGTCGAGCTTGGCCACCACCCGCCCGAGGGGTTCGGTGCCGGTGTCGACCTCCAGGAAGAACCCGGTCGTGGCGTTAGCGACGCTCCACAGGCCGTGCCCGTCGGCGGTGATGGTCCGGAACTGTCGTGTGGTCATCGTCTCCGACCACCACCGGTCCAGGCGTGCCTCGGGATGCCGGCGGGCATACGCCCGCAGCCGCACGAAGAACTCGTTGACGGTGACCTGGTGTGTCAGGTTCGGGTTGGCCGACAGCCGCTGCACGGTCTGGCGGCTCGATCGGGCGGTGGGCTCGGACCGGTTGTGGGCGGCGGCCTGGAACCGGTGGCCGTTGTGGCCGAGCGTCCAGTGCCACGGTTGGCTGCCGCCGCCGGTGCGTGCGAAGCGGAACCGGTCCAGCAGGCCCAGCCCGTGCAGCTCGCCGAGGCGGATCTGGCAGGTACGCCGGGCCAGGAAGAACAGGTGGTGGATCTGACCGGTGGTGAGGACGTGATGGTCGTCGAGGAGTTGGAGGAGCTGTCGGTCACGGCTGGTGATGTGCGGGTAGATGGCCAGCAGGCCAGGAGAGCGCGATTGCGGCAAAGGTGGTCACCCCTGGAGAGGGAGTCCCGGTAGGGAGTCTGGATAGGTTGATCTTGTTATCTGGCCGGGGATCGGCCGGGTTTGGGCAGGTCAGGCACCTGACAGGCCGGTGCGAGCGGGCTCGCTTGAGGTCTCGTGTCGCGGACACCCCCAAGCGAGCCCTCAATGCCGCATCCGGACGAGGCCCGAAACGAGCGGCGGTGATCAGCGGTCGCGTCCGGCCATTCGTCGTTTCATCGCCGTGCGGGCGAGCTGCTGCATCGGCGGCTCGTCGTCGGCGCGGCTGTGCGCGGCGGCGCATTCCTGTCGGATCGCGGTCGCCTCACCGATGACCGGTGCCGGCGGAGTGGTGGTGAACGTGAACGCCGGCAGCTCCCGGTTGCCGACCAGCAGCCGGGCGGCGGCGGTGTAGACGTCGAGGTGGGCGAGGTCGTGCTCGTCCAGTTCCGGTTTGGTGTGCCGGGACAGCTCGCGGGCGTCGGCCGGATCGACGGTGAAGAACAGCTTCGACCGGGCGTTGGCCGACACCGCCGCGGCGACGTCCTTGGGCAGCTGGGCGAGGTCCTGGTGCGCCAGCACCAGGCCCAGCCGGAACCCTCGCGCCTCGGCCAGCATGTCCCCAACCGAGCCGGGCAAGGTCAGGAAGTTCTGGCACTCGTCCACGTAAAGGCAGGCGTCTTTGCGCTGGTCTTCGGGGATCGAGGCGCGGGCGATGGCGGCCTGCCAGACGCGGGCGACGATGAGCGAGCCCAGGATGCGGCTCGTCTCCTCGCCGAGGATGCCCTTCGGCAGCCGGCACAGCAGCACACCGCCGTCGAGGATCGTGCCCATGTCGAACGAGCTGTGGGCGTTGCCGATGACCGACTTGACGAAGTCGCGCAGCAGGAACGCCCGCAGCCGGGCGAGGACGGGGGCGATGACCTGCCCGCGGAACTGTTCGTTGATGCCGTCGTACCAGAGCCAGAACCCGCCGAGCCCGTCCGGGTCGTCCAGGCCGTGGGTGAACCGTGCCCGGAACTGCTTGTCCTGCAACAGCGACGGTACGAGGCTCAGGGTGGGCTTGGCGTGGCGCATCAGGGTCAGGCAGGCCACCCGCATGGTGTCGTCCATGCGCGGACCCCACTGGCCCTGGAAGATCTTCGCGAAGATTCCCACCAGGTTGTCGACCGCCAGGTGCGGATCGCCTCGGTCGTCGAGGGGGTTGAAGCAGCCGGGGTTCTCCTGGTCCGGGTCGATGATCACGATCTTCTTGGCGTATGAGGCGGGGAGCCGGTCGAGGATGTCGGTGATCAGGTCCCCGCGCGGGTCGATGACCACGGTGCCGCGGCCGGCTTTGATGTCGCCGAGGATCATGTTCAGTAGGAGCGTGGACTTGCCGACGCCGGTCTTGCCCACGACGTGGACGTGCTGGCGGGCGTCGGTCACCCGTAGGCCGATGCTGTGGTGGCCGATCTGCGAGCGGCCCAGCACCTTCACACCACGACCGCCGGAGGGCACCTGCACGGGCGCCGGCACGGCTTTGGCCCGAGCTCGGTCCAGGCCCGGCACTGCCAGGTCTTGCGGCAGCGCGGCGAGGGCCGCGAGTTCCGGGACGGTGGCCAGGAACCCGCGCCGCAGCCAGCGTCCGGCGAGGGTGGCCACCGGTTGGGGCATCTTCATCCGCCGTAGCCGGTTCGGGCCGGTGTACGCCGCGGCGGCCGAGGCGATGGTGTGCCCGAGCCCCGCGAGGCGTTCGCGGATCTGCGTGGCTCGCTCCTTGTCCGGTGGCGTGTTGTCCGGATCGGCGGCGACGGCGAAGCGGACCGCGATCTCGAAGTGCGGCACGCGCACCGCCTTGTCCACGACCGTGCGGGCCTCCGCGCTGGCCACAGGGTCCCGCTCGGCCCCCCGCCGCACCGTGGCCGGTGTGCGTGGCGGCCGGGACGGGCCGGGGGTGAACACCTCGAGCAGCCACAGCAGCGGCTCGATGGCCAGCCGAGCAGCCCCCGACACCGCGCGGGCGGCCAGGTCGGGCCCCCCGTGGGGATGGGTGCTGGTGGCCGCCGCCGCGCGGCGGGCGGCGCGGACGCGGCGGGCGGGTGCCGGGCGGGCGAGGATCTGGACGCACGCGTGTTCGCGGTGGCGGACCTCGGCCCCGGCGGCGAGCAGCGACCGCAGCGGGTCGGTGTCGTGCTCGGCGCGCAGGGGCAGCCCGTCGGTGTGCTGCGGCCAGTGCGCCCCGCCGACCTGCTGACCGACCTCGGCCGGGATCGGCGCGGCGGCGTCGGCTGTGGTGAGGGTGGCGGCGGGCCAGGCCGCGCGGACGGCGGCTTCGACCGCGCCGGGCGGCACCGTCCCGGGCACCCAGATGTGGATGGTCAGGGCGCGGCCGGTCCAGGTGTACTCCCACCCGACGTGCGGGTAGCCGAACACCCTGCGCCGCCACACCGACGGCGTCAGGACGCCCATGAGGGTGGTCCAGAACGCGGCGGCGGCCTCGGCAGTGACCTCCGGCGGGGCGGCGATGGTCAACCACCGCGCCCCGGCCGCGAACCGGCGGTGCCGCCAGGCGAGCAGCTGGTCGTGACCGAGCACGGCGGCGACGATCGCGGCGGCGGCGAGGAAGCCGAGCCACGGCCGGGCGACGATCCAGTGCCCGACCTCTGCCGGCCAGGCCGAAGTGGTTGTCATTCGGCCTCCCCGATACCCGTGACGGCGATCGTGTGCTCTGCGGCCGACCCGACGCTGCGAAAGGGAATTCGCGACCGCCCCGCGACGAGCAGTCCCTCGCCCCTGGGCACCGACAGCAGCAGCCGCGACTCCCCAGCGGTCAGGTTGAACGCCTCGGATACCGCGTCGATTGACTGGGTGCTCTGGCGCATCAGCACCTGGGTCGCGGCGTTGGACACCACGGCGAGGCCGAGGTCGGTCGACAGCACGTCGGCGGCGTCCTGGGTGATGACGCACAGCCCGGCCGACCGTTTGCGGGCGGCCTTGGCCATCCGGAACAGGAACCGCGCGCCCTCGCCGTCGCGCATCAGCAACCACGCCTCGTCGACCACGACGAGCTGCCGCCGCCGGCGGGCGCCATTGGTAGATGTGTCGATGCCCGACCAGATCGAATCCAGGGCCAGTAGCGTGCCGACGGTGCGTAGCTCGTCGGGCAGGTGCCGCAGCGTCCAGACCACCAGGTGCCCGCGCGGGGTGGTGGTGGTCGGTCCGTCGAACAGGCTGGCGAAGTTCCCGGCCGTCCAGGGGGCGAGCCGGGCGGCGAGCTGCCCGGCGGCCGGGTCGCCGTTGTCGGCGGCCAGGGTGTCGGCCAGGTCCCGCAGCAGCGGCGCGGGCTTGGTCCAGGTGGCGGGGTCGCCGGTGATCCCGGCGTTGGTGTAGGTGGTGGTGATGGCCCGGTCGAGGGCGGCGCGTTCGGCCGGTGGCGGCGGTGTGCCGAGCATGACGGAGATCAGGGTGTGCAGGTACAGGCCGCGGCGGGTCAGCGTGTCGGGCCGGTTGTCGGCGGGCAGGTCGAGGGGGTTGATGCGCACGCCGGTTTGGCCGAGTTGCACGACGGTCCCGCCGACGTGCTCGGCCAGCGCTGTGTACTCGTCCTCGGGGTCGATCACGCTGACGGTCGTGCCCTGGTAGAGGTTGCGCAGCACCTCCAGCTTGACGAAATAGCTTTTCCCGGCGCCGGACCGGGCCAGGACCACGCTGTTGTGGTTGTCCTGCGCCCACCGGTTCCACAGCAGCACGCCGTTGCTGGTGGTGTTAACGCCGTAGAGCACCCCGTCGGGTGGGGCGACGGTGCCCGGTGCTGGGGCGGCCAGGTCCGCCGACGCGAGCGGGAACGCCGCTGCCAGGGCGGTGGTGTCGAGGATGCGGCGCATCCGCAGCGGGTCCACCCCGACGGGCAGGGTGGAGATCCAGCCCTGCTGGTGGCGGAACGTCGCCGGCTGCAAGTCCAGCAGGACGCTGGCGGCGGCCGCTCTCACGCCCGCGGTGACGGTGGCAAGCTCGTCGAGGGTGCGGGCGTGGATCGTGACGTAGATGCCAACGTCGAACAGCTTCGCCGCGCCGCGGGCGACCCGCTCGGCGAGGTCGGCGGCGTCGGCCGCTGCTGCCTCGACCATCGGGTCGCTGAGGCGGCCCTGGTCGGCGTCGAGCCGGCGGGAGGATTCGAGGCGGGCGCGTTGGCGCTTGAGCATCGGCGCCGCCAGGGGCGGCGGCACGGGGTCGAGGTGAACGGCGACGTCGACGCGGCTGGGGTAGGACAGCAGCGGGTCCAGCCACGCCGGGCCGACCTCGGCGGGGTAGCCGCACACGGCGTAGGTGGCGGCGTAGCCGTCGCCGACCTGCACGTGCCACGGCGTGACCGACAGCGCGGCCGGGGAGGGCATCCCCTCCCCGGCCGCGACGGTCTTCTTGCGGGTCCTCAACAGGTTCACGGTGTGCTCCGAAGCGTGATCGGGGCGCCGGGCACCGCTCGCGGGCCGGGCACCGGTGGGGAGAAGGGATCGACGGCGCTCGCGAGGGCGGCAGACACCGCTGGCCCGTCCAGGGCGGTGGCTTCGACGCCGAGGCCGGACAGGGCACGCACGGCGTTGTCAGCGGCCTGCTCGCCGGTGACGACCGCGAGCACCTGACGCCGCAACGGGTCGCGTTCGCTGTCGAGGTCGAGCAGGAACTCGGCGTAGTCGTCGGCGGCGGCCTGCAACGCCGCATGCGGCAGGCGGGGCGCGTAATCGACGGTGGCCTGCGCGTGAACGGTCAGGTCGTGCCGTTGCGCGGCCACCACGATCTGCGCCGACCCCGTCAAGGAGTTGAGGAACCGCCCGAACCCGTCGAGCAGTGCGCCCTGCTCGGCCCCGGTGCGCAGGTGGATGTTCGTGGTGCCGCAGCCGATCAGCACCCGGCTCTTGCCCTCGCAGGTGAGGACTCCGGTCGGGCTGATCGCCGTGACCGGTGAGCGCAGCGGCGCCGGGACGCTCGGCGTGCCGGCCACGGCCGCGACCGCGCTGGCCCGAGGCGTGCCCGGCGCGAGCGTCCGTGGGCTGCGGGACAGGGCCACACCGTGCCGCAGCCACATGTCGAGGGGCAGGCCGTCGCGGCGGCCGAGCGCGATCACGACCGCGACGGCGAACACGACGACCCCGGCGACGATCCACGCGATCGGCGGGAGTAGGTGCCCGACGGCGCGGTAGACGCCGAAGCCGGCCAGGCCGGTACCGCCGATGATGCCGAGCTGCCGGAAGGTCAGGCCGAACGCGATCCGGTCGGCCTCGCTGATGTTGGCCGGTACGACGGCGCGCGGAGTGGTGTCCTCGCTGCTCATGGCGCGCCCCGCAACCGTGCGAGCCGGCCGAGCGGCAGGGTGCGGGTGATGCCTTGGATGAACACCGCGCGCAGCAGAACCCCGCCCATGTTCGGCGAGCCCGCGCGGGTGACGTACCGGCGTACCATGGCGGGGATCTTGACCGTGACCCACAGCACGACGATGACCAGCAACAAGTTGAGGGTGTCCGAGCCGGGTAGGCCGAGCAGGATCGGCAGGTTGGCTTCCGGGTCGATCAGCAGGCTGATGCCCGCCGAGAACGCGACCGCCTGCAGCGTGGGTGTGGCCAGACAGCCCAGCAGGGTGCGCCACCACAGGTCGGCGGCGCCCTGCGTCCATGGGGTGGCGTAGCACGCGAGGGCCACCGGCGCGATCCCGGCCAGGACGATCAGCACCCCGATGCGCACGAGCCAACTGCCGACGAGCATGAACATCAACACGACGATGAGCAGCCCGATGATGGCCATCAGCAGGGCGCCGCTCTCGTCGGTCATCGCCGAGGTGATGCGGGCCTGGACGAAGGTGACCGCCTCGGTGGTTGGCGCGGACGTGCCGGCCAGCGACACCGTCAGGGCGTTGGCGACGTCGATGAGCACGGCGGTCAGCGGGACCGCGAACGCGGATAGGACGAACCCGACGACGAGCCGGGGGACCAGTTCCTTGACGGTGTAGCGCATCTGCACCGAGTCGCCGACCATCGTGGCGACACCGACGGCGATGATCGCGAGGATGAAGCAGGCGTTGACGACCAGGGCGCTCTTGCCGGCGATCGAGCGCACCTGCGGTAGGACGGTGACGTCCGGCGAGACGAAGATGGAGGAGGCCAGGAAGGCCAGCAGGCCGCCGAGAAGGTCGACGACCGTCTCGGCGAGCCAGCTGACCAGGCCGTTCATCATCCAGTCGACCATGACCGGCCGCCTCAGCCGCCGAGGATGCCCTGCAGCACCTGCAGGATGACCGGGGACAGCACCGCGAGGGCATAGCCGACCAGCGCGGACTTGACGTTGCCTTTCGCCTGCTCGACCTGGGCGGGGTCGCCGCCGGCGGCCATGTAGCGCAGCCCGCCGATGACCAGGAACATCGTCGCGACCAACGCGATAATGCCCATGATCCAGCTGGTGATGTTCGAGATGACCTGGTTGATGCTGTTGGCCGCCATCGGCTGAGACGCGGCGAGGTCGGACAGCACGGAGAAAGTCGTGTGCATTACGGCGCTCCACAAGGGGACTGCGGCCGCCGCGGTGGGAACCAAGGCGAAGGACCGGTGCGGTCCGGTCGGGGGCGCTCCTCCCTTGCGGGTGGCGAAGGGATCGCGGTGTCAGGACGCCGCGCCAGCCGTGCCGGACCATTGGCCTCACCGGGTGATGGTCCCCACCGCAGCGGGCATGCCATGGATGACATGCACCGCCCAGATCCCGGCTGTCAGGTCGATCGAACCCATCGTTCGCCTGTCACGCCCTAACAGGACCGGTCAGCCACTCGCATTTCCGCGTCGGAAGGCACGGGGAAGACCGCAGGGAGGCCGTCTGGGCGGTCGCCCGAGACGGCACCAAGCCGAGCCAAATGCCAGGCGCGTCTGAGCAAACTGGCGCTGGCGTAGGGCCGGCGCATCCGTTCCGAGCGGCCTTTGTGGCCAGCCGGATGGTGGCGCGATGACACCGGCCGACGGTAGGCATGGAACGTGAAGCGTAATCAAGCTGAAGGCGACAGGGTGCTGCGTGCGCGCAGGGAGGCCGAGGGCCTGCGTTGCTCGGCGGTCCGGTCGTGGTGGCCGCGATGACTGGATACGGGCGCGACGACGACGAGTGGGACCGGTTGACTGAGGCTGGCCCGGCATTTCTCATCGAGCGGGCGCGGCTCAAGAAGACGACGACGTACACCGAGCTCAATGCCACGCTGTGCCGCCGGACCGGCTCGCGCGGATTCGACTTCGAGCAGGACAGCGAGCGTGCCGCCATGGGGCACCTACTGGGGTTGATCGTGGATCGTAACCGTCCGACGACCAATCTCATGATCTCAGCGTTAGTGCAGTACCTGAACGCCAATGACGCCGGTCCGGGGTTCTACGCGTTGGCGGTCGAGCTCGGCATGCTGCCGCGTCGCCCATCCGCCCTGGCGAAGCAGGAATTCTGGATCCGGCAGCTCAACGCCCTGT
The DNA here is from genome assembly GCF_040302465.1 of Micromonospora sp. NPDC126480. Lineage (NCBI taxonomy): Bacteria > Bacillati > Actinomycetota > Actinomycetes > Micromonosporales > Micromonosporaceae > Micromonospora > Micromonospora sp. NPDC126480. The sequence continues at coordinate 27,938 of NZ_JBEORU010000008.1, read as the reverse complement.
ACGCCTACTATGCGCCTGACCGCCGGAGCGCCTGAGCTGGTGGACTCGATGCCCGTCGGGGAAGCCGCGCCCAGCAAGCCCAAGCACTGAAGTCCGACGTCAGCCTAAGCGGGACGGAGAGCTACTGAGGTTGGCGGGCGACGTCATCGCCGTCATAGCCGCGGGCTACCAGCATCCCGATCTGCCGCGACTCGCGTGCTTCCATCGGTATGCCGACAGGGCGGTGTTGTCAGGCCGCCGCGGCGGTCTCGCGGTGACCGGACGAGCGGATGGGGCCGGATAGGTCGCCTCGCACCACGGCGGCGGCCACGACACGCTCGGCGCGGCGGCGGCGCATCCGCAGGGCCGATGCGGTCACGCCCTGCTCGGCGGCCAGGTGCTCGATCAACGCGTCGCCGAAGCGGGTCGCGCTGATCAGCTCGGCGGCGTCGGCGGTGATGAGTCCGGCGGCGGCTGCCCGGCCGAGCAGCAGGTCCGGATGCCCGTAGGGCATCCTCGGCGACCGTGACCCGCTGGGCAGGTCCAGTGGGAGTTCCTCGCCGTCGTCGGCCTTGATGACGCTGATGCCCGCGCGCCAGGCGGCCCAGCACATCCGCAGCCACAGCCGGGGCGGAGCCAGGTCCGCCGTGCGCAGTGCGTGGAGGAACCCGGCCAGGACTTCGGAGTCAACGTCGTCGGCGTGCCGGGCCCGGCCGCGGCTGATCTTCGCCGCCAGGTGGGTCAGCGCGGGCAGCGCGACGCCGATCGCGCCGACGAGCCAGGCCGGTCCCCATTCGCGGGCGTGGTGGGCCAGTTGACGCCACAGGGCGTCGGTGGTGGTGCTGTCGTAGCGCTCGAACACCAGCAGGTTGCGTAGCCCGTCCAGCGGCATCGTGGTGTCCGGCAGGCCCGGTACCGGCCGGGCGTCGAACGCCAGCGGCGCGGGTGCGCAGGTCAGCAGCGTGAACGCCGTCTCGGCGGTGGTCAGCGCCGTCCCGGCCGCCCTGGCGTGGGTGGTCGTTGCCATGGTGATGTCCCCTCGAATTGGGACGCGTCGCCCGGTGCGACGGCCCCGAGGCCCCCGATTGGGACAGCCCGACCTGACACCAGGGCCGATTGTCAGACCGGGACAGGTCGCGTCAGGTTCACCGCCGGTCAGGCGGCCGGTCCACCCGTTGATGTGGTTGTCAGCAGGACGCGGTGACGGGTCCTGTCAGACCGGGGGCGGGTTCGATCGGCCTGTCACCGCGGCCCTGGGAATCGTCAGGACGCCCGCCGGTCCCGGGGGCCACCGTGCCTATGACCGACCGAAACCCGCGCCGCGCACCCGTCCCTGTGGGGGATGTGGTGCCCGGCGACCCGCCCGTGCCGATCACCGTCTGGCCGGTCCCCGCCCCACCGCCGGACGCAACCATGTCCACCGCGATGGGCGTGCGGCTGGTCCACAACCTCACCCACCCGTCCGATCTGGTCATCGACCTGGCCGACGGCCCGCAGCTGGCCCGCGCGGTCATCGCCGCGCACCGCCGCAGCCACCTCCACCCGGCCCACCCCGGCGGGTGGGGTCGGGAGCCGGCGACGCTGATCGTCACCGGCTGGCCGCCCGAGGCCTCGCCGGGCGAGTTCTTCGCCCGCTGCCGCGCGGGCCTCGTGCCCGGCGGCTGCGTGGCGGTCCTGCTGCCACACGGCGACGTGACCCTTCCGGTCGACGTGGTCATCGCCGCCAAGCAAGCCGGGCTGGCATACCTGCAGCACATCGTCGCGGCCGACCGGCCGCCCCGGCGTGGCCAGCGCACGCAGCTCGACATCCACACCGACGTGCTGATCCTGACCCGCAGCGCGACAGACACCGGCAGCGCCGATGGCTGAGGCCCTGCCGATCACCTCGGTGTGGCTGACCTGCCAGCAGCCAGCCCGGGACCAGCGGCGAGGCCGCTACGTCCCGCAGACCTCCAGCCATCCCGGGAAGATGCTGCCCCACCTGGCGGCGCACGCGATCGCCGCCTACACGGGGCCCGGGGAGCTGGTGCTCGACCCGATGTGCGGGTCCGGCACCACCCTCGTCGAAGCCGTGCACCTCGGCCGGCGCGCGCTCGGCGTGGACATCGAACCGTGGTTCACCGCCCTGGCGGCGGCCAACGTCGCCCTCGCCGTGTCCCAAGGCGCCGCCGGCGCGGCGACGGTCCTCACCGGCGACGCGACCCGACTGCTCGACCTCGCACCCGCGTCCGCGGCCGGCGAGGTCGGGCTCGTGCTCACCTCACCGCCGTACGGGCGGTCCACCCACGGACTTGTCCATGTCGCTGGCGCCAGGGTCAGGAAGCGGGCGCACCTGTACGGCGACCGGCAGCGCGGCAACCTCGCCTACGCCGGATGGTCCGGGCTACTCGACGGGTTCGCCGCCATCCTGGCCGCCAGCTACCAGCTGCTGCGCCCCGGCGGCACCGTGGTCATCACCTGCCGGCCGGTACGCCGCCGCCCGGACGACCTCATCGACCTGCCCGGTGAGCTCCTGGCGGTGGCGCAGTCGGTCGGGCTGATACCGGTGCAGCGGTGCGCGGCCCTGCTCGCCGCCGTGCGCGACGGTCAGATCGTGCACCGCGCCTCCATGTTCGGGCTCATGGCCGTCCGCAAGTCCAGGGTCGACGGCGTGCCTGTGCATCTCGTCGCCCACGAGGACGTGTTGGTCCTGAGACGAGGCGCGTAGCCGACCCCACGCTCAGGGGAGGGCTCAGGCCGCCAGTTGGGCTGTCAGGTCGTGCCAGGCGGCCGGACCTGACAGCCCAGCGCTCACCAGCGGCAACGCCGTTAGCCTGAAGGCTCATTCCTTGCCCTGTGCTGATCTGACGCGTCCCGCGACGGCCTCGCGCCCACCCTTTCGGTCGGCTGCCGTCGGTCACCCTCAGACCCCAGCACATCCCGCCCCGCGCCCCATCTGCGGCCTGGGCACGTCACCCCTATCCCGTCAGGCAGCCACCACCAGTGGCCGCCTCTTCTGCATGTCCAGAGGAGGACCCATGCTTCATTCCGCCCGGCAGCTGACAGACGCCACCCTCCCGAAGCAGCTCCAGACCCTGCACGCCGAAACCATCGCCGCCATCGAGCAGCGGCAGACGCTGGCCACCGAAGCCCGGTCCGCTCTCATCGCTGCCCTACGCGACAGGCTGATCTGCCGGCCCGGCTGCGAGGACGCCCTCGCCACCTGGGGCTTGGAACCGTTGCCGCAGCGCTGGACCGTCACTGGTCAGGCGCAGCTGTCGTACACCCGCCCGCATGCCGACCTGGGTGAGGCCCGCGAGCAGGCACGCTTCGGCGTCCCAGACGAGCTGCACCACCTCGAACCGGCGATGGCCGTCTACCCGAGACACGTCATCGACGTGATCCCAGACGGCGAGCCCGATTCGCGGCGGTACCGAATCACCGTGCAGGTCACGCTCCAGACGTGGGTTACGGCCACCGGTGAGGCCGCCGCGCTCGACGACGCACGCGCGGCCGTGGAGGGACATCTGCCGGCGCTGGCCGCCGCCGGTATCACGCTGACCGGGCTGACCTGGCAGGGCACTGACGGCGCCGACGACGTCCCGGCCGACGACATCGACGCCGAGATGCGGCCTGTGGCCGGCAACGTGCGCCTGACCGACGTCGACGACCTCACCGTTGCGGCGGCGGCACGTGACGAGGCGGTACAGGCTCTCGCGGACCTGCGGCGCAGCATCCGCGCCCGCGCGATCAGCGCCCTGGTCGACGACGAGATCGGCGGGGTCTATCAGCACACCGCGCAGCGCGTCGACCGGTTCCTGGTCGATCTGGGGCTTGACCCGCTGCCGCGCGCACACCACGTCACCGTGGTCGCCGACCTGATCCTGTCGGCCGGGACCGGCACCGCCCGGCAGGCATACGACGCGGTACGGGACGCGATGCGGGCGGCCACGACCAGCAGCCCGGACAAAGAGCGGCCGTGGACCGCCTATGGGTGGACGGTCCCCGAGCATGCCGCGCGCGAGCAGGACGGCTGGCGGATCCTCTGGCGCCACGAGTACGACATGCGGCTGCGCGGCCACACCACCACCGCCGAGGCGACCACCGCAGCCGAGGCCCTCGTTCGCGCGGATCTGAGCCGGGCGCTGACCGGCGTGGAGCACACCGTGGTCACGGTGCGCGTCAGCGTCGAGGGCGTCGGTGTCGACCTGTACCTGGACCCCGACCGGGACTGAACCCGTCAAGCGCCGGTCCGCCGGTCGGCGCGCCTGCCTCGAAGACGCCGTGGCAAGCCCCGCCGTGCCGGCACACGCGGCTCGTCCGGCCTGCCGCCTTGCGCACCCTGCCGACCCCGATATCTGAAGTGGAGATCATCATGTCGTTCCCCGATACCAAGCTGACCGTGCGATCCCCGGCCGACCTGGTGGCCGCGGTGCCCTACCTGCTCGGCTTCCGACCCGCCGACGGCAGCATCGTCGTCATCGCCAGCAACCACCGGCGGATCGTCTTCGCCGCCCGAGCCGACCTGCCCCCCAGCACACCCGCAGGCGAACTCGCTGACCTCGCCGCCTCCCTGGTCCCGGTCGTGCGGCGACAGCAGTCGATCACCGACGTCATGCTCGTCGGTTACGGGACCGCCGACCACATCGATCCGGCACTGCCCGCCGTCGGTGAGGCATTCACCGCCAGCGGCATCCCCGTCCGAACGCTGCTGCGCGTCACCGACACCCGGATCCTCAACCTCACCTGCGACAACCCTGACTGCTGCCCACCGGACGGGATGCCGTTCGACCCGACCGCCTCGCTGGTCGCCGTGCAGGCAACCGCTGCGGGGCTGGTCGCGCTACCGGACCGGGCAGCCGTAGCCGCCCGGTTCGCGCCCGTCACTGGCGCCGCCCGCGACAGCATGCGCCGCGCCACGACCGCGGCGGCCGCTCGCCTGAAAGTGGTGACCGGGGCCGGCGCTGCCGTCCTGGACCAGGTCGGCGCGCACGCGGTGCGGGACGCGCTGCGCCGGCACAAGGCCGGCGAGCACCTCACCGACGACGAGGTCGCCTGCCTGACCCTGCTGCTGAAGCGCACATCGGTGCGGGACCTCGCCGTCGACTTCACCCAGCCACGCGACCAGCATGTCACGTTCTGGGCCGATATCACCCGCCGCGCCGACGAGGCGCTCGTGCCGGCACCGGCCACCCTGCTCGCGCTTACCGCGTGGCGTTGCGGCGACGGCGCCCTTGCCGCCATGGCAGCCGACCGTGCCCTGCAGGTCGACCCCGCCTACCAGCTCGCCGACCTGCTGCGCCAAGCCCTGCAAGCCGGACTGCCGCCATCGGCGTTCGAGCAGACCACCGGCCAGACCCGCAGCAACTCCTCGACTCAGTAATCCGCAATGTCGGCCAGGAACCGGAGGATCACAGTGAATCCCGCTCGCAGAATGCTGCTCGCCCTCGCCAAACACGCCGAAGAAGCCCGGCTGCGCTGCAACGCCGAACGCGCCGCAGTAAGGGCCCGCGGCGAAACACCCGCCCACACCGAGGCGTACGCCTACCACGTCCAGGCCAACCTGTGCCTGATCACCGCGATCGACGCCGCCGACCTTCCGGCGAGCTTCCGCATCTACGACATCACGCTGTCCCGCGACCCCCTCACCGCGGCCAAGCAACTCCGTCAGCCGGTTGTCGCCTACGACCACAGCGGCCCGATCGAGGCCGCACACGAGGCAGCCCGGCTGGCCTACAAGGCCGCCTACGCCGAACCCGTCACCGCAGAAGAGCAGCAGTACGTCGATCTGCTCGCCGGCCTGCCCGCCGCCCGCCGCGACAAGATCATCGAACTGGCCGAGGACCGCGCCCGCCACTCAGGGGCATGAAACCCGTCCGGGTGTCCTACCAGTCCTGTCTGCCGTACGGCGATTCGATCGTGGCGCGACTCCTGCGAGACGGGCCCTGCCACGTACCCCTGTGAGAGGAACCGATGAGCCTCTACACGCTCACGCCTAAGCCCGGCTGCGAGCGCTACACCATTCAGGTCGGCTGGAACCCACGCCGCACCTACTTCGCAACCGTCGCCGACTACGCCTGGGACCCCGTCACCGACGCCGACCACCCACCCGACACGGTCCGCGTCGGCCTGGTCGAGACGATCCTCGACCCGACCGAGGTGCTCCTGGCCGTCGAACCCTACGCCACCATCCCGGCTGACCTGGCCGCCACACTGCGTGCCGACCAAGCCGCGCACCCGGCCCGCCGCTAACACCACCCGAGGCCCGACGTCGCACTGTGGGCCGCACCGCACCCGCACACAGCGGGGCCACCGGCCGTCGCCCGGCCGCTTCGCGCGAACCCTGCAGCGCTACCCGCGGCACGACCGACCCGCCGCGCCCCGTCCGCACCCATCGCGGCCCAACTGGGACGTCCTAGCTCCCTGCCGCCGGCCACATCGCCTGCGTGAGCGATGCAGGGGAAGCCCCCGCAACTGAGGCAGCCACGGCCATGCCGCCAGCGGGGCGGCACCAACAAGAAAGAACGGCCCGCCACACGGCGGGCTGTCGTCGCATTCAGGACCCGGGACGCCTCGCCTCGACAACGTACGCGTCCCGGGTTCTCCACTGAAATGGAGGACTCCAGTGTCCCTACCATTGATCATGATCGCCACCGCCGTGGTGGCGTTCATCCTCGGCGGCCTCACCACATGGCCCACCATCCGCCGACTCCGGAACCGACTCGCCGACGCCATCTGGCAGCTGGAACACGACCCGGTCACCGGCATGCTCAACCGCACCGGCCTGCTCGCCGCACACGCCACCCTCACCGACACCGCTGGGCCGATCATCGTAGTCCTGATCGACCTCGACGACTTCAAACCGGTCAACGACACCCACGGCCACGACCGCGGAGACGACGTCCTGGCGGCGATCGGCGCCCGCATCACCGACATCGCCGCACTCCACGGCGGCACCGCCGCACGGCTCGCCGGCGACGAATACGCCGCCCTGCTACCGGCCCGCGCAGGCGATCTGGCCCGCGTCGCCGACACCTTCGTCGCCCTGATCTCCCAGCCCGTCCACCCCACCACCGACGGCGAACCCATCACCGTCACCGCCAGCGTCGGCCTGGCGCTCGCCGAAGCCACCGACCCGATCGACGAGGTGGCGCTGCGCCGCGCCGACATCGCGATGTACCACGCCAAGAACAACGGCCGAAACCGCCACGCCGTCTACGAGCCCGGCATGGCGATGCCCGCCACCGAGCGTCGAGGACCACGCCTGCGCGACCGCCGCCACAGCGACGAGGCGACGGCATGACCGCGCCCGAGGAGATGGCCTGCCAGGTCTGCCTGTCCCCACTGAACACCCTCGGCGTCCCACCCACCTACGTGCACCCGATTCAACTCGCCACCGACGGGCACGAACCCGTGCCGGTCCCGGTCAGACAGCTCGACACCGTGCAGCGCCGCTGCGACTTCTGCGGCGACCCGTATCCGACATGGACCCTCGTCGGCGGCGAAATCGCCGCCGTAGCGATCGGCGCCGCCGGGGGACTGGTGCAGAACTTCGGCCAGGCATGGGCAGCGTGCGCGACGTGCCAGACCTACATCGACGACGGCCGAAACGACAAAGTCGTCGACCGGGCCGTACAGGCGCTCGGGCTCGGCAACCGTCCCGAGGCACGAGAACGCATCGAGCAACTGCATCTCGCGTTCCTCAACGTCCGGGTTTCGGGACGAACGCTCATCACGACGACCGCGTGGCCGGCCACCCCCATCGCCGCCCGCGACCTGCCCAAGGTGCGCGACCGGCTCACCCGCTTCTACCGAGGCCGCGACAACCTCCCCTTCGCGTTCGCGTCCAACGACGTACGCCAGCAGATCGCCGACGGCCTGGACCGATCACGCATGTACTGGATCGACGACGACTTCACCGACCTCGGCGAGTACGCCGCCGAGAAACTGCCCGACGTCGCTGTCGGCCGCAACCTCACGCCGTCGACGGACGGGCTGCTCGTGTGGTCCCGACCCGTCACGCGCCGGCAGATCACCGCCGCATCCTGGACCGTCACCGGCGACGGCTGGCACCTTGTCACCTACCGCACCATCGGCGGCGGCCTGCACGGCACACCGCTGCAGCGGCTACGCGAACAGGTCGGATGGCTCGCCCCGATGCACGCCGGGCACGTTCACGAACAACACCTGCTGCCCGGCGGCCACCCAGCCGCGACGCTGGTCGCCGCGTGGCTGCTGATCGGGCAGCAAGCCGCCCAAATAACGACAGCAGACCTCGACAAGGCCGTCCGCAAAACCTACGCCCGCACGAACCGACCCGCGCCAGAGGTGCGAGTCGTCCGCATCCGCGCCGGCCGCGACACCACGCCACCCAGCCGACGATCAACACCGGCCGGCCCAGAACGCCCCACCAACAACCGGTTCTGGGTATCCGGCCACTGGCGCAACCAGCCATACGGACCCGGCAGAACCCTGCGCCGGCCCGTCTACATCAACCCGTTCCTCCGAGGCCCCGACGACGCTCCAATCAAACTCAGCACCACCGTGCGCATGCTCAAAAGCCACAAGCCGAAACCAGAAGACCATGACTAGACGGCGGTAAACACGTGGTGGCAGGGGCACGTCCCCTGCCACCACCTGCATCGAACCTTGACCGGACCTGGCGGGCGCCTTGGGCGTGGAGGTGGATGGCTGGAAGTGGGCACCGAGATCGGAAGAACACGCTGATGCCGCTGCTGTTGGCCGTTGCACATCCCGGTGGGGGACTGCCGGCCGTCGACCGCCCGTGGCGACAGACGGGCGGCAACTCGCGGCTGCAGTTGAGCTTGTTCCTGGTCCGGTTGGCGTCCCGAAAGACAATGAATGCTATCTCTACCTCCGACGAGGGGAGGATCGATGGGAATCTGCGCTACCTGCGGCAGCGATCAGGAGTACCGGATCCAGATTGACGAGGGCGGCGTGCCACACGGAAGCCCCGGCCACCAGATCACGTACCGGTGGACAAACCTGTACGTCTGCTTGCGCTGCGGTGCTGGAGTGCTCGCCCATTTCGACCACGACTGTTTCGCGCCCCCCTATGACGAGCCGTGGGACATGAACTGGCGCTGGCCCGTGACTGTTCAGGACGTCCAGCGTCTGGAGGCCGTGCTGACCCGCTGCCCGGATCCGACGCGAGGGGCCTGCGTGTGCCCAGTCCACCGATCGCTGAGAGCGAGCGACCAAGCCTCCCGAGCACCTGACGCGACCGCGACGATCCTCCTGACCGAAGACGAACTGCCCGAACTGTGCTTCCGCACGTAGCGCAGCGACGCCTCGCTTTCGGGCTATCTCGGCGAGGTCGGTTCGGCGGGTAACCGCTGTCGGTCGACGGCGACGGTCGCAGCACCTTGATTTCCTCGTTCGGGGCGTGGCGGTTTTTCGGCCTCGGCCGAGCGCGGTTGCCTGTCAGGGTCAGGCGACCGCGACGGCCGCCCCGGCGGGGTCACTTTTGCCCTGTTGGGACCGGACGGTTGCCGAATATGGCTTCCGCAGCCGCTTGTGCGAGGGTGGCTTGGGTTTTGGCGGGTATCCCGATCCGGTTCCAGTGGAAGATCACATGTTCGGTGATGACGGCACGTAGTCCGCGTGTGAGCCTGCCTGCTTCGCGTAGGCATCGAAGTGTTGTGCCTGCGTGCTCGAACGCTGTGTGCCAGTCGCTGATGGTGCGAGATGTGCCGAGCAGCAGGTGGCGGACCTTGCTGGTGAAGGCTTCCCAGGCGTCCGGGTCGGGGGCAGGGGGCCAGCCGAGTGTTTCGGAGCGGCGCTGGGTGACACGCGCCCATACGTCGCCTTGTTCGTTGAGGTCCAGCCCTGAGGCGCGCATGAGGGCGGTGCACAGGATGAGTGAGCGTTCCCGCCGGTCGGTCGGATGGCCGTCGAGGTAGGTGAGTGTGTGGCGGCTGTCATGGTGGAACAGCGTGTGGGCGGCGTGCATCGCGTCGGGGCCGCCGAAGGCGTGAATTTCTGGCTCGTAAATGTCGCTGGTCCAGGTGACCGTTTCGGCGAGCAGGCGGTGTATGGGATCGGGGCCGCCGTGTGTGGCGGGCCGGTAGCGGATACGCCACGGTCCTTTGCGCATGAACCACCAAGAGGTGATGAGGCCGGCGGTTTCGGCGGTGGGTAGAACGCTGCTGAGGTGGGGCGTTGCGTGCTGTTCGCGCTCGCGGCGGCTGTGGCCGGGATAGGCGATGGTGACCTGTCGCCAGGGATTGTCGTACACGGCGTTTTCTTTCGTTCAGGTGAGCAGAAGGCAGGCGTCCCACTCGGTTGAGGTGGTGGGGGCAGTGGCGAGGCCGCAGCCGGCTGTTCCGTCGAGGAGTCCGGTGGGTTCGTCGGCGGCAGGGGCGGTGCGGTGGTGGAGGCGTGCCAGTGGGCTGAGGGGTGTCGGGGTGAGGGCGTCGGCGGTGATGCGGCGGCCGGTGGCCAGGAGCCCGGCGGTGCCGTGGCAGAGGCTGCGGTCGGTGAGGCGGCGGATCTGTGCGGGGTCGCTGACACAGGCGGTGAACGCGGTCTCGGCGAGATGCTGGCGGGTGGTGTCGTGCAGGGCGAGAGCAGCCAGTTGCTGGGCGCGGGCGATGCCCGGGGTGCCGTAGCACCAGGACGGGCGCAGCGACTGTTGTTGCGCCGGCGCCCCGCGGCGCAGGTCATCGAGGGTGAGGGTCTGCGGCCACCAGATGGTTCCGGCGGTGTGCTGTTGCCAGATGTCCAACCATCGGCATATGCGGATAATCGCCTCGCCGTGCCCGTCGACGGTGATGCCGTCGCGGAGGGTGAGGGCGAGAAGCGCGAGCGGGCCGGTGATGCCGTGGGCCAGGCCATGGTTAGCGTGGCCACCGGGTGGAGGCGGCTGGTTGCGGTCGGGTCCGTTGGCGCACCACCAGCCGGGAAGGTCGTTGATCGGTTCGGTGAGCCGGACCAGGTAATCCAGTACCTGGCGGAGCAGGTGGTGGTCGCCGAGGCGGCGTAGGGCGACGCCGAGTCCGGTCAGGCCGCGGATGAGGTCGTACTCGGCGTAGTGGGGCTGCCGGTGAGAGTCGATGCGGCGGTGAGCTGCCTGCAGCCGTCGACGTGTCACTGTGGCGGTTGCGGCTGCGGCGATCGATCGTGCTCTAACGAGGCGTGGGTGGTTGGTGGTGGCGAGGACGAACGCGAGCGCGGGGGCGCCGTAGAAGAGGCTGGCTCCGGCGGCGGTGGTGACGCCGGTGGCGGTGGCCTCCCGCAGGGCCTCGTACGCGGCTGGCCAGTTGCCGGTCTCCAGATGCAGGAGGGCGACGCCGGCGGCGCCGTCAGCGAGGGACTGTCCTGCGGTCATGACAGTGCCTGGGCGGTGCGGGCGATGGTTCGGGCCAGGCGTAGGCAGTGCCGCTCGGAGCCGGTGTCCACGCCGATCATGCGGGCGTGGTGCAGGTGCAGCAGGTCGGCCAGCACGTGGTCGAGGTCGAGATTGTCGGCCTGTGCCAGAGCCCGGTAGGTGGCCAGCGCCGCTTGCAGACCGTCGTCACGGTAGGGGGTGCGGGCGAGGTCGAGCTGCACGGGGTCGAGGCGGGGGCCGCTGCGATGGGGGACGTGGTCGGCGAGCCACCGTAACCCGTCACCGTCGGTGAATCCGTCGGCGATAGCGATCATGCCGGCGGCTGTGGTGGCCTGGCGGTCGCCGGTCAGCCGTTGCAGGACGGCGCGGGAGTCCGCGGCGAACACTGATTCGGCGGCGGCGAGAGTGGGCCCGGTGCCGTGGCGTGCCTCGGGCCGGTAGCTGTGCAGGCTGTAGTCGTGCAGGACGCCTTGCCGCTCGAGGTCCTGGGCCCACTCGGCCAGGCACTTGACGGCGCCAGTGAACCGGTCGGCATCTCGGACCGGGATGCGCAGCCGCAGGTGCGGTTCGGGGTCGGGGTACCGGAGGAACCACCAGCCCGGGGCGAGGAAATTGTCGGCCCGGCGGGCGAGGTCGGTGAGGATGTCGTCGAGTCGGCCATGTAGACGGGCCTCCAACCACGGTGACGATCCGGGCCGGTGCGGTAGTGCGGTCGCGGCTCGAACCGATCGTCTCGGCCGGCTGACGGGGGAGGTGTGGGCGAGGGTGAGGAGGACTTCGGCGGGCCTGTCGTCGATCCACCCGGCTGGGCCGGGCGCCTCGGTGACGACGGTGCGGGCATGCCGGTCGAGGTGTCGGCGCAGCATGGTCAGCTGGGCGCAGTCGTCCAGGTTCAGCCGCAGCTGCACATCATCGTCGCCGATCAGGATCTCGCCGGGGATCCGGTGTTGGTCGCGATAGCGCTGCCAGGCGTCGCGCCACTGCGGCCACGGCGCCGTGTGCGGAAGGGCTGATCGGTCGATGACCCAGCGAGCGGGATGCAGGATGCTGCGTCCGCGCCGGATGCGGGGCAGGAACGGCAGGCCGCTCGCGTGCCCCCAGTCGAATCTGCTGCAGGGAGCCATCCACGCCGTCCAGATCTCGGTTAGGAACCGCGTCAGCGGCTGCTGGAGTCCGGGTAGCAGAACGCTGTTGAACAGCAGCGGCTCGACCGGCCGGCCGCTGGTCCGCGACACCAGCCACAGACGCTGGCCATCCCCGGTCACCGCGAGGTCCCCAACCGTGTATGGCGGGTCAGGGTGGAAGTCGCCGACGGGCAGGACGGGCAGCATCTCCGGTGTCCGGGTGACCGACGTCAGGCGGGAATCCAGCGGAGGACCGGACAGCTGAACGGGCTCCGCTTCGGGGATCGCAGTGGGGAGGTTGCGGTAGGCGCGCTGGAACGACGCGAGTTCTGCCCCGGTGAGCAGGTGAAGGAACCGGCCGGCGGAAACCCCTGCGTGGCGCGCCCCACTGATGACCGTCAACGTGAACGCGCCCCGGTCCAAATCCTGTGGGGTGGCGGCGGCGAGGGTGAACCGCAGTTCGGTGTGCGGGATAGGCGGCCGGTCATCGTCGGCCCGCAGGCGGCCCATCAACTCGTCGTCGAGGACCACCTCCGCGCAGCCGTCCAGGGCGGACTGCTGGGCAAGCTGCGCGAGGAGCCGGTCGCGGGAGGAGAACACCGCAGGTAGGTGGCGGGTGGAACCGCGGTATCCGGCGGGGAACCCCAGCACGGTCAGGACATCACGTACCGGCACGGCCGCGCCAGGGCCCCACCGCTGAATGAACGCGCGGTGGTACTCCACCCACTCGGAGAACGCAGGTGCCACCGCCACCAGCGTCGAGGTGGCTTTGCCCGCCTCGTGCACAACCGCCGGAGGCAGTGTCACCGACACGTCGACCCGCACGTCGACCGCGACCCGATCGCCCGGATTCGGAACTGGGACGTGACGGGCCAGGTGGGCGGCCGGGTCGGTGACGGTCATCGCCGGCCGTAGCGCCGACAGCAGGACACCCGTGCGGACCAGCGAGGCCAGCAACCGCTCGACCGCGTCCACTCCGGTAAGCGTCGGACCGGCGATCGTCGCGGCGAGCTCACCGAACACGACGGGAGAGCGCGCTGTTTGTAACGCCGCCTGCACGTGCGTGGTCAGTGGGATCTCGATGTCCCACCTGCGGTCGTCGTAGGAGCGGGCGCAGGGCAGCACCCACACCCCGCCGCGTTGGTATCCCGACGCGTTCGTCACCACGGCGACACTTCGAAGCACGTCCAGGTCCTGCTCGGCCCGCGCGGTGTGCTCGGCGATGAACTGGCCGTCGGGGCGGACGACCGCGTGGTGCGCCTCGCCCACGCGGACAGATGCGTGGGCACCGAACTCGACCGGAGCTACCCCGGCGAACATGCCGAATGGCGTGGCGCGGGTGGTCCATCGCAGCAGGTAACCGACCGCCGATTCGACCAGACGTCGCAGCCGACGGTGTGGAGTCGGCTCGCCGGTCACAGCCCGGCTGATCTGCTCGGCCAGCTCCGGTGTGGCGAAGGCGACGGCCGTGGCGAACCCGGGCAACGCCCACACCGTGTCCAGCCACTGCCGCCACTGATCGGGGTGACCGGACGCCAGGTCGGGCCACGCCGGCAGTGACAGACCGCTCGGATAGGCGGCGACTCTGACCAGCGCCACAGCAGTCGTGGAAAACATGACGCACCACCGGAAAGCGCGGCCCGGCGTCCGTGAACGCCGGGCCGCAAGCGTGAGGATCGGTTACTTGCCGCCGCCGGAGCAGGCGTTCGAGCCCGTGTTGCCCGAGCCGCAGCCGTCGTCGGTGGCGGTGGCGTACCCGCCGGCGGCGGGGCCGGCGTCGACCAGAGTGATGTCCAGGTCGAGGTCGTCGAGTTCTGTGGCGTCCACTCGCGTTTCCCTTCCTATGCGGGGTTGAAGGTGAGGACGATGCGGCTGTGCCGCTTGTCCAGCACCGTCCCGACCGGCAGGTCGCCGTCGGGAGTCTGTCGGGGCAGAACGCGCAGTACCGGCTCGGGTTCGCGAGCTTCCACCCACGCGCGCATGTGCTCCGCCATCCGCTCAGCCGCCGCGGCGGCGTCGGGCCCATGAGCACACGCGCCCAGGTCGAACACGTCGTCGGTCCAGGCCAACGCCGAGCGGTAGACAAACGTTCCGTTGTGCAAGGCGGCGGGAGTGCCGAACCGCCAGGCAGGGGTGACGATGCCGGCATCAACGGCCGCCTGCTGCGCCGCGAGCACCACAAACAGATCCACCTCACCGGCAAGGCGCGCCGCCAGCCACAAGTCCAGGTCGGCTAGGACTGTCAGAGGCGGCAAGCTCACCCCGGCCCACGCCTGCTCCCGCGGCTGCGCCAGCAGACCGCGCACGACGTCCGGGTTGACCTGCTGGCCCTCATCCAGCCGCAGGTGGACGCCGTCTGCGATGTCGACATACCGCATCTCGTAAGCTCCGGCGCCTTGCATCGCCACGAATCCGCACAGGCGCTGACTGCGGCTAATCAGCCGGTCGCCAACACGGCGCAGCGCCCACGACCGGGTCATCCCGAACGTGCGTAACGGCACCACCAGCACGCCGTCGTCGACGAGCTGGGTGATCCAGGCCGGGGGGATGTCCCACGCGCCGGCCGTGACAATGATCAGGTCGAAACGGCGGTTTGGGTCGATCGGCTGCTCGGCGTCGGCGCATACCACGGTGACGTCGCCGTACCCCGCCGACGCGAGGCACGCCACGGCCCGCTCGGTCACCTCGGGGTCGATATCCACGGTCGTGACCGACCCCGACGGACCAACCAACTCCCGAAGCAGCGACGCGTTATAGCCACCCGACCCGATCTCCAGCACATGCCGCCCCGCCAAACCGCCGCCGATGGCGTCGGCCGCCTGACCGAGCATCTCCGCGATCAGCCACGGCGCCGAGACCGAACTGACCGTCTCATCTCCGCGCCGCTTGGTGATGACAGCGGTGTCGCTGCGATACGCCTCCTCCACCGGGACACCCGGCGTGTACAGCTCACGCGGCACCGCCCGCAGCGCCGCCTCCACCTCGGGCCGCATCACCAACCCTTTGGCCTCATGGTCGGCGACCAGGCGGTCGACCATCGCATTACGCAAGCCCTCGCTGCTCACCGTGCCGACAATCATGTTTGCGCCACTCTCCCTATTCGTTGCGGCCGCTCCAACCGAACGATCCGCTACAACCGGCATCCACTGCAGGACGACCATGGCCTCGGGTAACGCGGCCGCACCAGCCCGTGAGAGCGCCAGCGTTGGCGGCACCAGAACCCCAGCTGATCACCGTCGATGGGCGTTCAAGGGCTGTCGAGCAGGCGGTCATCGTTCGGAGATTTACCCTGTCCGGCTTACACGATCACCCACGGTAACGTGACGGGGAATACCGACTTGCGGTCCGACTTTGCCGTCACCCCGTGCCGATCCCTGGCGTGACAGCATGGGAGGTGTCTGTTCTAGACGGCCGGTGGCATAGTCGGCAGGCCGGCATGCTGGGCCGAGGGGAGAGATGGTGCCTCGCCATCCGGATACGATGATCACGCCGAACACCGTGCTGAGCGCTGCGCGACGACGTTTACCGTCGCCGGTACACCCTGGCCGGTGCATGTCTCGCAGCGAACTGGCCGAGGCGGTGAACGCTGCGCTCGACGCTATCTACTCAGACCGTGACGTCACCGCCCACTACGTCGACTTTCGCTGGGTCGGCAAACTGGAGCGTGGCGAGCATCGCTGGCCCAGCCAAGCGCGGCGGGCAGCACTGCGTCAGGTACTTGGCGCCGCCACCGATGCGGATCTCGATCTCTACAGCCCTCGACGTAGCGACACGATGTGCCTCGTCGTTGAGGCAACCGAGCCTCGGTCAGGCAGTTGGGACGAGACCATTCACCTGCTGCGCGAACAGTGGCATCTCTTGGTCCAGAACGACAAGATGTTCGGCCCGGAGTACGCACTGATGGGCGTCACCAGACAGCTGGCGGTAATCGAGGACCTTTTGCGTGAGGCTCCCCAAGCGCTGCGCCCAGCCGCTGTCCGCCTCGCCGCTCAGTACGCCGAATCCGCAGCCTGGCTCAACCAGTCGCTTAACGACCACGCCGCCGGCCACCGCCGGACACAACAGGCACTCACCTGGGCAGTCCAAATCGCTGATCCGACAATGATCGCCTGGGCCACCTACCGCAGCAGCCAACAGTGGTTGACAGGCGGATGCCCCGCCCGAGCCGTCGAGCAGGCCGAGGCGGCGTTGCGCTACGACCAGAAGCTACCCGGACCGATGAGAGCGGCGCTGCGCGTTCAGTACGCGCACTCCCTAGCCGCCACCGGCGAGCACCATACGGCCATGCGCCTGCTCGACGACGCGCATCGCTGGGCGGCGGACCGCCATCCAGGAAAGCCAGAGGGCGAGCACGGCTCCTACTGCACCAGCGGATACATCGAAGTGCACCGCGGGGCATGCCTTCGGCTAGCGCAGCGACCAGAGGAGGCAATCAGCGTCCTGGATGAGGCTCTTCCGACGATTCCGCGCCGGCATCGCCAAGACTTCGCGTCCGCCCTGTTGAACAAGGCGATAGCCCATGCCGCAGCGAGCCAACCCGACCGGGCAGCGGCGACGGCACACCACGCACTGCCGATCGCGCGTCGAGCGGGATCACGGCGAATCCTGCACCAGCTCGCGCACCTCGGCGCAACGGTCAGCAGGCACCAGCAACTACCAGAGGTCCGCGCCTTCCTAGATGATCTCAAGGAGGCCACCTGATGGCATCCGACGTCGAGCTGGCCGCGATGCGGCAAGCGATCACGTTGTCGTCGTTTGGCCTGGGCACCACGAGCCCGAACCCGCCCGTCGGCTGCGTCATCCTCGATCGCCATGGTGCGACTGTTGGCGTCGGCTATCACCGTCGCAAAGGAGAAGCGCACGCCGAGGTCAACGCGTTGAGCGCAGCTGGCGATGCAGCGCGAGGCGGCACCGCCGTCGTCACACTCGAACCCTGCAATCACATCGGCGTCACTCCGGCCTGCCGCCAGGAACTCATCAACGCCGGCATTACCCGAGTCGTCATCAGCGTCATCGACCCGACCTCCCGAGGCGACGGCGGCGCCGCCGTGCTTACCGACTACGGCATCGACGTTGAGATCAACGTGCTTCCCGACGAGACCCTCACCGTCCTTGGCCCCTGGCTCGCCGCCACCCGCCGTCGCCGTCCCTACCTGACCTGGGCCTACGCCCTCGGCAAGCAGGACAGCCAGCCTGTCAACAACCAGCTCGCCGCGGACCTGCGCAGTAGGACGGATCTCGTGCTCAGCGACAAAGCGCTCGAGGAGGGCGTCCCCGGCGGTCACGCGCCCGAACACTTCACGCTGCCTGACGACCTGAGTGCCGATCTCCGACCGTGGCTGTCGGCCTGCTACGCCGTCGGCTCCCGAACCATCCTCGCCGTTGGAACTCGCCACTCCGGTGCCCTCCACGGCAACCTCGACTGCATCGATGAGGTCGTGGTCGCCGTCGAAAAAGCCCCACCGACGGACGATCTAGCGGCAGGCATCGTAGGCCTCACGCCGGCCGGTTTCGTGTTAGCTGATATCTCGCCCGGTAGCACCGGTGTGCGTGTTCGCCTCCGCCGGCCCACGCCTTCTCCTTAGCGAGTCGGATATCACACAGCAGGGCATGGGCTGATGCGCTGCTGCCGCTGTCGGAGTTGAGCGGTCATACCTTGACAAGGGTGAGCCTAAACAGGCACGCCGAGGCCGACCGCAGGAGCCGTCGAAGTGCTTCGGCCTCGCGGCGGGAGGATGGTCGGGTGCGTGCGGAGGAGGCGATCGATGCAGTGACGTTGGCAGCCACCGCAGCCGGCCTCCCGGCTCAAGACGCCACCGTGGTGCGTGTCGGCGAGAACGGTGTGGTCCTGCTGCCGAGCGCTGGTGTGCTGGCGCGGGTGGTACCGAGGGTGGTTGAGGATAGGGACCCTCGTTGGGAGATCGAGGTCGCTGTCTGGTTGGCCTCGCGACAGGTGCCGGTCGTTCACCCCACACGGCCGGAGCCAATCGTCGTCGAGCGGTACGTGGTGTCGCTGTGGGAGTATCTTCCCGATAGCCGACCGGCCGACTTGGTCACCCTTGCCAAATGCCTGCGTCGGCTACACGCGGTTGACATCCCGACAAATTTGTTGCCCTCCCTGTCGCCATTTGACAATTTCGAAGAGCGGCTGCAGGTGGGCGTTGGTCTCGACATCGGCGACCGCGTTTTCCTTCGCCAACTCCGCGATCAACTCTCGGCGCGCAGTGGGCCACTGCGGAACTCGCGCTAGGCGAAGCGGTGCTGCACGGTGACGCGCACATGGAGAATCTTCTGGTGACGGCCGACGGTCGGAAGGTATTCGTGGATCTGGAGGCAGTGTGTATCGGACCACGGGAGTGGGATCTGACTCTGACGGCCCTCTACCACGAGTGCGGATGGTTCTCTGTAGAGGAATACGCCGACTTCGTCCAAGCGTATGGCCCCGATGTCCGCTGCAGCCCGTCGTGGCCGGTGCTGCGGCTGATTCGCATGCTGCGGATGACTCTACGGCTGACCCAGTCAGCGGAGAACGACCCGCAACGACAGCGGCAGCTAAGGCATCGCATCGACACGTTGCGAAACGGAACCGCTCCCGCCGGCTGGACGGGCTACTAGACCTGCTGACTGGCGGCGTTGATGGCGTTGGCGAGTTCGGCTCGGGATAGGTGCTCGCCGGGCCGTTGCAGTGATGTCAGGCGCTGGCGGGCCCGGACGAGCAGCCGGTTGGGCGTGATGAAAGGGGGCGGGTGGCGGGACACTCTCGCCTCCTTCGTAGGTGGGTCGTGGCGTCTTGTTTCGTCACCCCTGGCTCAGCAGGGCTGCGAGGTGGTCGTCGAACGACTGCACGAGGCTTGCCAGCAGGGCTTGGCCCTTGGCTACCGTGCCTGCCGAGGGTCGGCCGATGACGCCCGTCTTCGTGTACGCGCTCATTCCGTGGACTAGCAGCATCGGTCGGTCGTCTGCGGCGTGGTCGCCAGCGGCGAAGTCCTCGCCGACCGCTTGGGGGTGTACGTGCAGCAGGATCGACACTTCCAGCTCACCAGCGTGCATGTCGTGGTGGGCGTCGCTGTCCAAGTGTGCGTCTTGCCGGGCCTTGGCCCAGTCGCTGCGGGTGGGGAACAGCGTCATCGAGCCCGGCGTCATCGCGTTGGCGGTCTGCACGATGTTGGACAGCACGTAGTTGCCGCCGTGGCCGTTGACGATGACCAGCCGGGTGATTCCGCTCGCGGAGAGCGAGGACCGGATGTCCTCGACGATCGCCGAGAGAGTTTGGTGGCTGATACTGACGGTGCCGGCCCAGCCGGCGTGCTCGTGCGAGCACGACAGCGTGATCGGCGGCAGGACTAGGACGTTGTGCTGTCGCGCGATGGCCGCAGCGATTGCGGTGGCGACGATCGTGTCGGTCGTCAGCGGCAGAAACGAACCGTGCTGCTCGAAGCTTCCGACGGGTAGAACGGCTACCTCAGGTGCGCTCACGGCGACGTCGGTGCTGGTGAAGAGCGGCAGTAGGTCCATTCGGTCATCTTGTCACTGGGATGTCACTGCGGCGCGGTGCCTGTCGATGAAAGCCAGGACTGAGGGCATGGCGCTGTGCCGGCGCAGCGCTATCGCCAGTGGCTGGGTAGCGCGGATGACACGGTAGGAGGCGGTCTCGTCCGCCAGTCGCAACGCGCGCATTCCGTGGTCGACAGCGCGTTCTGGGTCGTGGTGCAGGTAGCACTCGGCGAGGTGTGCGTGCCAAAGTCCCGCATCGATCGGTGCGATAGTGGCTAGGTCGGCGACGAGTTCCTCCAAGACCGCGGTGGCGGAGGCCGGGTCACCGAGCAAGTGCCGGCAGCGGGCGTCGACCGCGGCGACGTAGCGCAGGTCGCAGTGCCGGGCGAAGTCGTCTTCATCGACTGCGTTGGTATCCGCGTCGGGCAGCTCACGTCGGGCGGCCGTGATTGCCGTACGTGCTTCGTCGTCGCCGCCGGCAGCCAGTGCTTCGGCCATGCGAGTAAGGCACAGCGCGCGAGTCCGGGCGGGTACCGAACTGCGCGCCAGGGAGTGGCGTGAAAGGACGATCGCCGCGCGGACGTCGCCGTTGTCGAGGGCGCGCTGACTCTGCCGCATGAGGGCGTAGGCGGCAAGCGATGCGTCATCAGCCTCGATCGCACGGCGGTGCGATCGGTCAAGCCAGGCCCAACCTTCGGGCGGGGCGGTGTTGTCGGCGATCCAGCTCATGAACTCCGACCATCGGGCATCGACTCGTGCGAGGTGCGGTCGAACGAGGCCGCCCTGGAGATCATCGAGGACTTCGAGGTACTCCTGCACACGGCCTTTGAGTTGAGGCCAGGTTCGCATGGGTTGGTTCGTGAGCTCGTCGAGCTCCCGTAGCCATGCGTCTGGATCGCCGTCGAGAAGTGTGCCACTGACGCGGACGTGGAGTGGCCGGCGCGTAGCCGGTTGGTTCTGCACTTGCCCGGATCGGACAGCGTCCGGTGTACGTCGAGGGCTGTAGAGGCCGATGTCGGCGTCTGTGGTGGCGCCGAGCACCTGGCGGAGGGCCGTGCGGCGTTCGTGGCTAGGCCAGCGGTGCTCGCCGCGTTCGAGTTTGCCGACCCAGCGGTGGTCAACGTAGTGGGCGGCGAGGCTTCGCCCGGGGTAGAGGCGATCGAGGGTGGCGTTGACGGCGTCTGCCAACTCGGCTCGGGACAGGTGCTGGCCGGACCGATGCGGTGACGTCAGGCGCTGGCGGGCCCGGACGAGCAGTCGGTTGGGCGTGATGACGGTGTCAGGGTGCCGCGGCATTTACACCTCCCTCGTGTGCAGGCGCGTTCCCCCGGCCGGCTAGCGAATAAGCGTCGCGTGACCTGCCGCCGCCATCGTGGTCGCGGGCACACACACAGTCAAGGAAGTCACGGGCGGCGTCGCCGTGAGGGCAGCCGATACCGGCCTCCGGATGCGGATCTCAGCCTGGGCCGTGACGCTACCGGCCAGTGTCTGCAGTCGGAGATGCGAATCGGCCATGACAAGGACCTTCCATGAAGGCATGCCACTGTGTCGGGTCGAATCGCAGCACATGCTCGGTGCTGTTTCCGGCCGCGCACGAGGACCCGGTTCGTGGGTGTAGACAACCTGGACGCAGTTGCCATCGTCGCTGTAGCTGGAGTTGCGTCAGGTGCGCTGGGATGTGGTGCCGCCTGCTACGTCGCCGCAGCCGCCGTTGCGACGTTTCCGTAAGCGATCCGGTGGTCGGACCGCAAGTCGGTACGGGAAGTCGGACCGGAAGTCGGTATTCCCAGCTTCGTGTCTATGCGTGATCGTTAATTCGCAGCGAGCTATTAGTCAACGCCCGGCACTGGAGACAAAGGGGGGTGGATGCGGCGGATGAAGTGGTTTCTCCGGGCCGACGACCGGCCGTTCAATCCGTTCGGCTGCCCTTCTCCTGGCCAGTACAACCGCGGCCTCCCGGGCAGCCGTGTGCAGCCGACGCCAGAAACAGCCGGACCGGATCCGAACCCGTCGTTGGCGATGGTCCTCGACGCGCACGACCGCGCCGTCGATCACTTCTGGGCGCCCGCGGGCGGGCAGGCGGAGCGGCACGTGCGCGCCGCCGAGGAAAGCTCGGCGCCCCGGATGCTGGTGCGGCAGGTAGCGCCGGGCGATCTGCTGCGGTCGGGGCCAGCGGTCGATGCCGGATGCCAGAGGGATGAGCCATGACGCCGATAGACGCGATCGTGCGCCGGGCTTCCGGAGAGGACACGGCGGTGCTGGTGCCGGTCGTCGCGGATGCGCTGATGGCTGGTGGCCTGGGTGTGTGGTTGGTGCCGGACGCGGCCGATCGCGACGAGGTGCTGTGCCGCTACGCACGGTTCGTGCTGAAGCGCGGGTTAGCGCATGGCCGGGTCGACACCACGGTTGACCGGAGTGCTGTGGCGGTCTGGTACGCGCCGTTGCGGCCACCACCGCCGTCGTCGGTGCTGTGGCGCTACGAGCTGCATCGGCTGCTCGGCCCGTACGCGCCTCGGTTCGCGTTGCTGCACGCTTACCGTGACGCGGCGCATCCGCACACGCCGCATCACTATCTGGCGCAGGTGGCGGCACGCCCTGGTCGAGACGCTGCTGCGGCGGTGTTGCTGGACAGCCATCACCGGGTGCTGGACGGTGGCGGGCTGGCGGCGTACGCGGAGGTGTGCGGTGATCGGCCGCGGGAGGGCCTGCTGGCCCGGCTCGGGTATGTGCCGCGCTCGCCGATTCTGCTGGAGCCAGGTGGGCCGGCGTTGTGGCGGATGTGGCGGCCCGCGGCCGGCGGCGGGTACCTCGACAGCCTTCCCCGACGGATCCGCCTCGGCCCAGCCGTGACGCCGCGCGCGAGCCGGGTGATGCCGGTGTCACCGCGTTCTCCCTGACTCCCGGCCCGTACCGAAAGCCGATCACCTGCGGGCGATTGACCTCGCGCCCTGCGGGCTACCTCGTTGCGCCCCTGATTCTGAAGGAGGGCTCCCTTCATGCTGCCTGCTATCACCCATGCGCCCACCGTGGCTCCACCGCGACGGCTCAATGCCGGACGGTGGTGGCCGGGACGGCTGGTCACCGCCCGCACCGGTGCCGCCGTCCCGGACGCCGACGGCGTGGCGTCGGACGAGTTCGCGTGGGGGTACGCGATCCGACGCGAGTGGCCGAACGATGTTCACGACCTGTTCGGGTTCACTCCGGACGCGGCCACCGCTCAGCGGCGGCTCGACCGCGACCGGAGTTTCTGGCGTAGCGGCCCGGTACGGCCGACGGCGGTATATCTCGTGCCCGTCAACGCCGCCGTCGTGCGGCGGCATCCGGTGGAGGGCTGCCGCAACTCGTCGTGCCCGGACGCGCCGGAGCGGGGGCAGCGGTGAAGGCGACGCACGCGCAGGTGGCCCTCGCCCGGCGGACGATGACCCCGACCGGGCTGTGGGTGTTCGGGGCGGCGGCGTCGGCGCCGATGGTCGTTCTTGCCGGTGGCATCGTCGCCACGTACGCCACCACGGGGGTGACGGCGCTGCCGCTGACGTTCCTGCTGGTCTCCGGGGTGGTCGCGCTGTTGGCGGTCGGGTACACGGCGATGGCCCGGCAGGTCGGTCACCCGGCGGCTTACTACGGCATCCTCGCCGGCGGGCTGGGCCCCGGCTGGGGTGTGGCCGCCGGCTTGGTCGCTCTGGTGGCCTACAACGCGATCCAGATCAGCCTCTACGGGTTGTTCGGGGCGAGTATGGCCGCTCAGCTCGGCGGCACCTGGTGGGTGTGGGCGGGCATCGCCCTGGCGGTGGTCGGGGTGTTGGGGGTGCGGGCGATCGTGTTGTCGACCCGGGTCCTGGCCACGGTGCTGGCGGTGTCGCTGCTGATCGTGGTGGTGTTCATCCTCGCCGGGCTTGGGCGGCCGGCCGAGGGTGGGTTGTCCTGGGAGGGGTTCAGCGGCTCCGGGCTGGCGGTCGGCGGTATCGGCGGTGCGGTGGCGTTGTGTGTCGCGGCGTTCATGGGCGTTGACGCCCCGGGTTCGTTCGTCGAGGAGGCCACCGATCGGCGGTCGGTTGGTCGGGCCACCATCGCCGGGGCGCTGGTTCTTGGCGGGGTGTACGCGGCGGCGGCGTGGGCGATGGGCGTGGCGGTCGGCCCGGATGATGTCGCGGCGGTTGCGGCGGATCCGGCGGGCGGACTGCCGTTCGTGGTCCTGCAGCGAGCCGGCGGCTGGTGGGTTTCCCTGGCGAGCGTGGTGCTGGTGTTCGCGGTGATCACCTCGATGCTGGCCTTCCACTCGGTTATCGCCCGGTATGTGTTCGGGATGGCCCGGGAGGGTGTGCTGCCGGCCGGGCTTGCCCGGGCTGGCAGCGGCACGCGCGTCAGCGCACCGCGAGGCGGGTCGCTCGCGCAGACCACGGTGGCCGCGCTCGTGGTGGCCGCGTTCGCCGTCGCCGGCGTAGACCCCCTCGCCGTGATGTTCACGTGGTTGTCGACCCTGGGGGCGATGGGCTTGTTGTGCCTGCTGCTGGCCGCGTCGGTTGCCGCGCTGACGGCACCGGGCCGGGTGCGCGGTGACCGGGCGGGGGTGTGGCAGTGGCGGCTAGCGCCCGCCCTCGGCCTGCTCGGCGGGACGGTGGTGCTGGCGCTGATGGTGGTCAACGTCGGCTCCCTACTGGGCGCGGCCCCCGGGTCGCCCATGCCGTTACTGCTGCCGGCGATCCTGGCCGGCACCGGCGCGGCCGGCGGGGCGTGGACGGGGCACCTGCGTCAGTCCCGGCCCGACGTGTACGCCGGTATCGGTCGTGGCACCCCGGCCACGCACGCCGTTCCTGACGCCATCACCGTCTCGATCTGACAAGGAAAGCCGACCTTGATGACTCACGCGGCCACGCCCGCCGGGCGGTACAGCCCTGACCCACTACACCCCGGCTGGCAGCCCGAGCAACCCGCGCCGCCGGCCGGCCACCGGCCTCCCGCCGCCCAGATCCCACCGCCTGGACACGGCCCGACCCCCGGCCAATACCCGTACCGGCGCCCGTCGCAGCCGCCGATTCCCCCACCATCGCCAGCCCCATCTACGCCGTCGTACTCGGCGGGGGAGCAGCCGGACGGTGAGGCGGCTTCTGTCGAAGCCCGGTGGTGGGCGGATGTACGCCGCCAGGTGGCCTACCGGTGCAAGCGCCTCAACTCCGGTCACATGATCGAGGCCGACCAGCGGTTCGACACCCGCGACGCACTCGGCCCGCACGGCGTGACGTTGTTCTTCACCTCCGACGCGCCCAGCGAGCCACACGGCTACCGGCTGCATACCGCCTACCGGCTGTTCCTCGCCTCACCGGAGTCCAACAACCTGCCTCGACTGCTGGCTGACCTGGTTCAGGTCGCCGCGTCCAACATCGCCCGCGCCGTGGCCAGCCGCCACCGGTGGCATCCGCTGGGCCCAGACGGGTCGATGGTCAACGGCGGCGACACGAACCTGCCACCCGGCGCCGCCTACGTCGGAGTCGGGGTGAGCACCCTGGACTCCGAGGTGGGCAGCTGGTACCAGGTCGCCCGGAGCCTGCGCGAGCCGGCCGCGACCGGACGGTACCGCTCGGCCTGGGACCTGCGCGGCCAGTGCTACGTGCTGCTGACCGACGGCACCGCCCTGCACATCGACCGCAACCCGCACGCCCGCCTCGGTGACGAGGGCATCCGCAGCACCAAAACACTCGACGCGGACCGGCCCGCGCACTGGCACAACCCCCACGCCGACCTCTGCGAACGGGGCGACTACACGATCCGAGAGGTGTGGCGGCAACTCGCGGCCCTGCACGACACCCTGACCACGTACTTGTGCGGTGGAGGGCAGCTCGCGTGACGGATACCGCGCTCGACCTCGCCGTTGCCGCAGACCTCAATGCAGAGTCGATCGACGTCATCGCCGTCCTCGACCACCTGGTCGGCGAAGCCGACGCCGCCGCGCCAATGAGCGTCGGCTACCCCGGCGCGGTGGACCTCGACCACAGCATGGTCATGACCCGGCTCGGCCACCGGTTGTGGAACAACATCGGCGACCCCGCCGACACCGGCGGCGTCGCGCACACCCGGGTGCTGGAGCAGGCGGTGATCGCGTGGGTCGCGGACCTGCTCGCCTTGCCCGCCGACGACCGGTGGGGATACGTCACCGCCGGCGGCACCGAAGGCAACCTGTCCGCCCTGCACGCGGCCTACCGCCGCTGGCCCACCGCACGAATCTACTTCTCGACCGCCGCCCACTATTCGATTCCGAAGATCGTGGACATGCTCGGCGCCTACAAGGCGATCGTGGACGCGGGCCCGGACGGGGAGATGGACTACGCCCACCTGGCCGCGCAGCTGCGCCGACGCAGGCGCTGGCCAGCGATCATCGTTGCTACCGCCGGCACCACGATGACCGAGGCCGTCGACGACACCGACCGCGTCCGCGCCCTGCTCGACCAGTACAACATCACAGGGCACCTGCACGTCGACGCCGCCCTGTCCGGGATCCCCCTCGCCCTCGACGGACGGCTACGCCTCGATGACGCCAGCGGCATCGGCAGCGTCGCGATCTCCGGCCACAAGTTCTTCGCCACACCCACCCCGTGCGGCGTGGTGCTCATCCGCGACAGCGTCCGCAAACCGGCCTGGCAGGTCGCCTACACCAACAGCGCCGACACCACCGTCACTGGCTCCCGTTGCGGCCTGTCCGCGGCGCTGCTGTGGCACGCCATCGCCACCCACGGCCGCGAAGGACATCGCTGGCGCGCCGCCGAAGCCCGACGCCTGGCCGCGTACGCCGTCGACCAGATCAGAGCCACCGGCTGGCCCGCCTGGCGACACCCACACGCCTTCACCGTCGTCCTGCCCACCCCACCCGAACCCGTCCGCGCCAAATGGCTGCTGGCCACCGACGGTGCCACCAGCCACATCATCTGCATGCCCGGCATCACCCGCGGCCAGATCGACGCCCTCGCAGCCGACCTTGCCACCGCCCTGGACACCGCGCAGGCGGGACCGGTACCGCGGCCCCGCCTGCCCACAACTCCTCAGACATCTGCCGCACCACTGGTCACGGCCCCACCCACCACCCGACCGAGGCACCTGCCATGAACACACCCAACGACCCGACATCCCGCGGAAGCAGCCCCATGGACTCCGTACCTCGTATTCGCGCCGCCCGCTGGGCGGACAAGGACGCGGCCGCCGCCCTCATCGCGGACGCCTTCGAGCCGAGCGCCCTCGCGGCCTGGCTCGTCCCCGAGCCACCGCACCGGCGGCGGATCCTCGCCGACGTCCTCGCGATCTGGGTGGAGCATGCGTTGTTTTTCGGCGACATCTACCTCGCCGACGACCTCACCGCCGCCACCGTCGGTTTCCACCGCTACCGACCCATCCCACCACCGGCCAACTACCGCCTCCGGCTGCAGGACGCCGCCGGCCCGCACGCCGACCGTTTCCACCTGCTTGACCAGTTGCTGTCCGGGCCGCGACCGACCGAGCCGCACTATCACCTGGCAGTCCTGGCCGTGCGGTCCGACGCCCAGCGCACCGGCCGCGGCACGGCGATGCTCGCCCACCACCGCGCCCGCGTCGACCGGGTGGGCCTGCCGTCCTGGACCGACACCACCACCGGGGTCGGTGACCTGTATGCCCGCTACGGCTACACACACCGGCCGCCGATCACCCTGCCGGACGGCCCGACCATCCATCCGATGCGCCGCAACCCGGACACCGTCAGCGGCTACGCGTGGCCGCTCAACACCGCCCACACCAGCGTGACCCGCTCACATGACCACCCTGTCTGATCCGCCTGAGTAGTCCGTCGAGCAGGTGGAAAAACGGTGCGCCCACGGCAACGGCCACAAGACACCGAATCACTTCGTCCGCTGGCACGGTGTTGTAGCCAAAGTGAACTCGGTAGGCACCGCCAGCGGGACTGTAAAACGAACGGTGTAACTCCTGATCAAGGAGGAGCACCTGATGACGGATGTGTTGACCACCGGGGCTGATACTGGCGCGGTGGCGAA